>CACZPE010000383.1 GCA_902782875.1 uncultured Ruminococcus sp.
CCCTCTGCCGCACTACAATGACGGCAGGGATACGGAATACGTAATAGCCGACAATCTTGAGCCCGATAAGGAGCATATAATAACTATTTACAAACGTATGTCTGCAAATCATTCCTATGTAATAAAAAGCATGGATACAGACGGCGAGCTGTTGTCATATGAACCTCATTACAGGATAAAGCTTGAGTTTTACGGAGACAGTGTATCTGCAGGGGAATCCACCGAGGCGGATGCTTTCACAGGCAGATGCGATCCTCCGAACAATGCGGGGATATACGACAACTCATATTACAGCTATACATGGCAGTGTGCAAGGCTTCTGAACGCGGAGTTCAACAATATTTCCCAGGGCGGTATAACAGTATTTGATGATACGGGATATTTCCATCTGCCCAAAGCCATCGGTATGGAGAGCGTATACGACAAGCTCTGCTATTTCCCCGAGGGCGGAGAAATAACAGTATGGGACTTTTCAAGGTATACACCTGATGCGGTCATATTTGCTCTTGGTCAGAACGATCATCACAATGCGATAACGAACACGGATGATATTGATATTCATGATGCTATTGTACGCCGCCGCTGGAAGGACGGCTACAGAAAGCTTGTGAATGACGTGGTGTCGCATTACGGTAAAAATGTAAAGATAGTTATGATAACCACAGTGCTTATGCATGATCCCGAGTGGGATGTGGCGATAGATGAGATAGTAAAGGAGCTTTGTGCCGAGGGACACGATGCATACCATTTCCTTTTCTCACAGAACGGTGCTATGACCCCCGGGCATCCCAGACGTGCGGAGCACGCTGTTATGGCAAGAGAGCTGGCAGGATTTCTGGAAAAGATAATATAAAGCTTTACATACACTGAAGTATAAACAGGTGATAGAGATGGATTACAGAATCCGAACTGCTGATAAGGCGGATGAAAATAAGATACGCGAGTTATTCACCGAAATGCTTCGCACGATATACGGCACGGACGATGTGGAAGGCTATGAGGACGGCTATCTCGACAAATTCTGGAGCGGGGGCGAAGACCGTATTTTTGTAGCAGATGACGGTGGTATAGTAGCGTTCCTTTCGGTGGAAGTCCATCATGAAGAAAACGACTATATATATCTTGATGATTTTGCGGTTACAAAAGACTGCAGAAACAGGGGAATAGGCTCAGAGCTTATCCGTACAGCAGAATCATATGCATCAGATATCGGTATCCATGCGGTATTGCTCCATGTTGAGAAAACAAACGCTTCGGCTATGCGGTTTTATGAGAGAGCAGGGTATTCGGTATACAGAGATGACGAAAACAGATATCTGCTTATAAAGGATAATGTGTAACAAAAAAGTACCCGCCTTATGGACGGGTACTTAGTTATTTAAACTATATCAGCCTTTTGCAGAAAGAACTGCTACGATATTTACCACTACAACTGCAATGAAGAATATAGTAGCTACAAGCTTTGTGAGTCTTTCAAGAGCTCTTTCTCTTGTGTTCTGGCTGTTCTTGTTATAGAAGCTGTCGTTGTTTGAACCCTGTATCGCACTTGTCATACCCTGCTGCTTCTGTGACTGCATAAGGGTGATTACGATAAGGAAAATACTGCAAAGTATCAGAAGAATACCGCTTACTATCTGAATTGCGCTCATTTTATCCATTCCTTTCAAACATACACTATGGTATGATAACGCACATAACATACAACAGATATTTTAGCACATATAGCTGAAAAATGCAATATATTTTTGTCAAATTCACAAATTATTTACATTATTCTATGGTTACGGTGAAAGGGCCGTCATTAAGCAGAGATACCTTCATATCAGCGCCGAATATCCCTTTTTCTGTGTGGGCATATTCCGATAGTTTGCTGCAGAAATAATCATACAGTTTTTCGGCCTCGGCAGGACGCATGGCGTCGATGAATGCAGGGCGGTTGCCATGAGTGCAGTCGGCATAAAGCGTGAACTGAGATATGCACAGTATCTCTCCTCCCACGTCTGCGAGGGAGAGATTTATCTTGTCATTCTCATCGGAGAATATGCGCAGATTCCCGATCTTCTTTGCTATCCTGTCGCAGTCTGCTTGTGTATCTGTATGTGTAAAGCCCGCAAGCAGGAGAAAGCCTATGCCTGTTCTTCCAACCACATTTCCATCAACGGTTACCGAGCTTTCGGTGACTCTCTGTACAATTACTCTCATATATATTCCTTTCGTATTGCTGATATCCTGATTAAAATTAACATATTATCCGATGGTGATGTATACTAATTTCGGGAATAAATTGTAAATACTTATAGGAGGAGAAATTTTAAACTGAAATATGAATTCATAAAACTTGCAAAATTCAGATATGTGTATACTGGCTGCGAAAAATAATAAATAATTACTCTGAAGATTTGC
>CACZPE010000384.1 GCA_902782875.1 uncultured Ruminococcus sp.
TGTATCGCATCAACGGGATCGCCGTTTGTCTTCTTGTAGTAGTAATCCACAAGCTTTACCGCAACCTCGGTATCGGTCTGTGTCTTGAAGGTATAGCCCCTCTTGAGGAGCTTTTCCTTGAGCTCCTTGTAGTTTTCTATTATACCGTTGTGTACGCCTACAACCGTGCCGTCATCCGAGGTATGGGGATGGGCGTTTGTCTCTGAGGGCTCGCCGTGTGTAGCCCAGCGGGTATGGCCTATACCGCAGGTACCGTGTACAGCACGGCCCTCATCGGTCTTGTCGATAAGCTCCTTGAGCTTGCCCTTTGACTTTACTATCTCGGTCTCGCCGCTGCCGTCACGCACAGCGATGCCTGCCGAGTCATAGCCTCTGTACTCAAGCTTTGAGAGCCCCTCGAGAAGTATCGGGGCTGCTTCCTTTAATCCTGTAAATCCTACTATTCCGCACATAACAACTTTCCTTTATCCTTATGATATTCATTTTTATTGCAACACAAAAGACCAAAACATTGTTGGCTTAAAGGCTCCCTCTGGGAGGGAGCTGTCACGCCCTTAGGCGTGACTGAGGGAGCTCGCCCGAAATAATACAAAGTAACGTGATATTTATTATCCGACAAGATAAACTACCGTTATACCTGCATCGGATATAATAAACTTCCGTATAATATGCCTGCGGTCGTGCTCACTTAGTTCCGAACATTCTGTCGCCTGCGTCGCCGAGACCGGGTACTATGAAGAGATCCTCATTGAGGCCCTCATCTACCGCTGCGCAGTAGATATCCACATCGGGGTGTACCTCGTTCACCTTTGCTATGCCCTGCTCCGTGGCGATAAGGCACATGAACTTTATCTCCTTGCAGCCCTTCTCCTTGGCCATGCGTATAGCCTCACAGGCAGCGCCGCCGGTAGCAAGCATAACATCAGCGATGACAGCGACTCTGTCGGATATATCACGGGGCAGCTTGCAGTAATAGCCTACGGTACCCGTGGTCTGGGGATCCCTGAAAGTGCCTATATGGCCTATCTTCGCTGCGGGTATCATACCCATGACGCCTTCGGTCATGCCGAGACCCGAGCGGAGTATCGGCACAAAGCATATCTTCCTGCCGGATATAACCTTTGAGCGTGCTATACCCAGCGGTGTCTGTATATCTACTTCCTTGAGCGGCAGATCTCTCATGGCTTCATAGCACATGAGCATGGATGTTTCGCTCACGAGCTCGCGAAATTCCTTGGAGCCCGTATTCACATCGCGCATAAGGGACAGCTTGTGCTGTATAAGCGGATGATCTGTGATCGTGTATTTGAGTGACATATCATCAGTCCTTTCAGTATTATCAATGTGGAGTTACCGGCAACGCCTCAGTCAATATACTCGACAGATGCCACGGGCTCGTCAAATACAGCCTGTTCATCATCGGTATCATATTCCTCGTCGGTATCATGAAGTCTGCCGCCGAAAAGCGACTGGAATTTATCGAGCTCATTATCCGTAAGAGCATCGAGATACATATGCTTTATATCCATAACACCACACCTTTCGTCTGTATTTCAGCCGGGAGGCACATCATCTGATGAGCCAGTCTTCAAGAACAATTCCCGGTATATTCCTGAAATCTTTTGTGTTGTTTGTAACAAGCGGAAGATCGTGTACAGCAGCAGTAGCAGCAATCATAATATCAAACTCTCCTACTGTATATCCGTTTTTCCGAAGAGATGCCCATATGCGTCCGTACTCGCCTGCTTCTTTTTCACCAAACGGTATAACGATAAGCAGACTTACTATCTCAGAAAGAGCTTGTTCCGTCTGTTCCCTTTTTTTGCTCAGTTCTATACCTTTGCGTAGCTCAGCAAGTGTTACGGATGAGATGAACAGTCCTTCATTTATCTCTTTTGCAAAGCGTATTTTCAGGTATTCCGGCTGATATCTCAACAGATATATCAATATATTTGTGTCTACCAGCTTCATAATTCTTCCCTCATACTCGGTGCAAAATCAGGTCTGCCGTCTGCAAGAAAATCCTCATCAAAGCCGTCAAGAGCCCTGGACAGCTTTTTATAAACGGCTTGTTCATCCAGGTCAAGTTCAGGATATACAGAAGCGTTATGATGCTTGTCGCCAAAGAGATAAATAAACATTTCAAGCTCTTTGTCCGAAAGAGCATCAAGTATTGTTATTGCCCTTTGCTTAGTATCCATAACACCACACCTTTCGTCTGTAAGACGTTATCCTTATTTCTCAAGTGCTGCTATCTTGTCTATCCTGCGCTGATGTCTGCCGCCTTCAAAATCGGTGGCAAAGAATGTATCAGCTATTTCACACGCAAGGCCCGGGCCGATGACCCTGCCGCCGAGGCAGAGCACATTCGCATTGTTGTGGAGCCTTGTGTACTTGGCCATATAGCAGTCTGTGCAGAGCGCGGCACGTATGCCGTCGATCTTGTTTGCCGCAATGGATATGCCGATACCCGTACCGCATATCAGCACTGCCTTTTCAGCCTCGCCCGAGATCACCTTGTCGCATACTTCCTTTGCAACATCGGGATAGTCAACGCTTTCCCCGTTCTCGCTGCCTGCCTCGGCAACAAGAAATCCGTTTGCTCTCAGATGCTCGGCGAGCTCCTTTCTCAGAGCATATCCGCCGTGATCGCTGCCTATTATTATCATAATGATCCCTCTTTCTATCAGTATCTCTGTATCATTTTACCGCCCAGAAGCCTGCCTGAAGATATGATGTCCACAGTATATCCACAGTTGCAAAGCCGCATTTTTTCAGCATATCAAGATGTTCCTCTATCGTTATCGGGAACATCACTGTACCGCGTCTTGCTATATGCGCCTCAACATCCTCGGGGGAACGCCCGTGTTCCTTCTGATAGGTCTTCCAGCGTGTGACTGCGATGGCGTCGCTTATATCCGATGACATCCTGATATTCTCGAACGTCACGAACACGCCGCCTTTTTTAAGCGCGTCGAAGCAGCGCTTCACAGCCTGTTTCCTGCCGTTTATATCATAGTAATGGTGGCTCTGTATCGCCGTGATGATATCAAACTCGGCGATGAACGGCAGCTTGTCAGAGGGCGCGTTCACATAGCGTATATCCCTGCCGTCAAGCTTTGCCTTCGCTTCATCAAGCATATTCTCCGACGGGTCGGCCAGCGTGAAGCGTATACCGGGCATCTCCGAAAGAGCCCTAAGTGCAAGTGTGCCCGTACCGCAGCCCGTATCGAGCCATTCGGGGGAATTCATCCCCATATTCCTCACAAGGTCGATGACCTGTGTGTGATACTCCCTGTAATAGGGCAGCACGGATGTTATCTTTTCATCATATATATCCGAATTATAGGAAGAGCTGTTGTCCATAGTATTTCCCCGCCCTTTATTCGGAATACTTGGAGTCAACGCCCAGGTATTCCTCCAGGCACAGGCCGCTCTCATAAACCTTTGTTGCGGTATCAACGCCGAGATAGCGTATATGCCACGGCTCAAAGGTATATCCCGTGATGCTTTCCTTTCCGAGAGGGAAGCGTATTATAAAGCCGTATTTATGAGCGTTGTCCTTCAGCCATTCGTATTCGGGAGTGCTCCCGAAGGATGCATCTATCGTGTTGAGGTCGAAGCAGAGACCTGTCTGGTGCTCTGAATATCCGGGACGCGCCGAGTAGGTGTCGGCCGCTTCCTTGCCGTTGGTCTCAACATACTGGTTGTATATGCTGGTCTGCCTGTCATAGCTCCTGAATCCCGAGGACACATAGATATTGAGTCCCTGTGCATTTGCAGCGGCGATAAGCTCGTCTACAGCCGCCTGTGCATCGGGGTCCACGCCGGGATTGTAGTCTGACGGCAGGGGATAGCTCTTGTTTACTATAAGTATGCCCTCCACATAGGTAGGCTCGCTTACGTTTCTCTTTACCCTGACGGTAACATTAGACTCCACGTCGGGGTCGGATACCGACCTTACCGTGATGATGCATTCGCCCATGCCCACTGCGGTGATATTTCCGTTGTGATCGACAGTAGCTACATTCTCGTCTGAGGATGACCACTGCTCGCTCTTGTCATAGGCATCATCGGGGAACATGGATACTATCGGCATTACCGTTTCGCCTATCTCCATATCCGCGGTATAGAAGGTGAGATTTATCTGCTTTACCGCGCCGGGCTCGTCATTGTCGTTTATCATCACAAAATCATCAGGTGTATCAGCCGATGCAAGTATCGTCTGTATGGGGCTCTCTGTCACAACAGGCGGTATAGCCCCTGCCGAATAGTCCATGAACAGATCGCCGTTTACATGGACGGTGACTGTTGAGAACACCTTGGGATTTGATGTGGATTTTACTGTTATAACAGCGTATCCGGGTGCCACGGCGGTGATATTTCCCTTGCCGTCAACTGTTGCTACCGCGCTGTTTGAGGATGACCATTCCTCGCCGATATCATCGGTATACGAGGGATACATCGTAACGTAGGGCATATCCGTATCGCCTACGTCCATATCTATGCTGTTATAGGTGAGCTCTATCCTGCGCACCCTGTCATCGTCATCATCGCCGTATGCATAGTAGTTGTCGGGGTCATACACGCGCACGGTGACTGTGGCAAATACCGCAGGGTTTGCCGCTGATTTTACCGTAACGGTGGCATAGCCGGGATTTTCACCTGTGATATAGCCCATATCATCAACTGTGCATACATTTGTATCCGAGGATGTCCATATCTCGCCCTTGTCGCTCTCTGAAGCGTCCTCGGGATACATCGTCACTCTCGGCATGAAGCTGTCGCCTGTCTCTATCTCTATGAAGTAGTACGACAGATCTATACCGTTGATAGGTGATGGTACGGGTGTTACGGGCACTGTCACTGCAGGTGTCTCGGGATTTGCATTTGCAATCTCAGATGTGACAGACGGATCCTCTGCCCATGTCTCCACAGCAACGGTCGTTTCGGCAGGTGCCTCCGTTTCGGAGATCTCTGTCGACGGTGTATCAGTATTCTCCACCTGATTATTGCCGCCCTGGTTGTTTTTTGATACGCAGGCGGTCAGGAGTACGGCAGCAAGCGCCGCACATATCAGTTTTTTTCTGTTCATCTCGTTCTCCTTTTGTCTGTATGTCCGATGAAAATACATAATCATTATATCACAACAGCCTGAGTTTTGCAAGACTTTTCTTTTCAGGTCGGCGGGCAAAGCCCGCAGTTATCTCGCAGATTTTTAATAGTGGGCCGTTTAGTGTGCGGCTCGGTACCTTTCGTATACTTATTATAAATAAAGTCGGTGGCAA
>CACZPE010000385.1 GCA_902782875.1 uncultured Ruminococcus sp.
CTCGTCAAGGCCCTCGGGAACATTGTCATACATCGTTATCTGATAGGAATATTCGCCTCTGTTGATGTTGATGAGCCTGTCATAGAGAATTCCCGTGGAGGAATCCTCATAGGGCTGCTCAAACTCAACACACATATATCTGTCCCCGACAAAGGTTATCTCTTTTACAGAGCCTGTCGCATTGCTGCCTTCCTGTTTGCTGTATTCCTCTGTGATCTCTTGCATCTGCTGCACGTCATCCTCACCTGTGATCTTGAAATCAAACCCGAAGGATTTCTGTGCATATATAAGTATGATCTGATAATCGCCGTTGTCCTTTTTATGGCGGCATTCATACAGTGACAGCATTGACTCTTCGTTCTGCAGCTTTTCGGTGATCTTTTCCGCTGTGAATTCGTCTTCGGCTATGCCGACATTTTTTGCGAGCACCCTGACAGGGGCTGCCTCCCAGTCATCGGGGAGCTTAAGCTTTATACCCGCATCCTTGTTGGTGTATGTCTGGTCCTTGATATTGCCGATGCATACAAGGGCATTCTTTGTTTCGGATGCTGCGGTCTCCGCAGTGGTTCCTGTCGTCTCTTCCGCGGATGCCGCGGCGGATGTTTCAGCGGAGACCGATGTGGTTTCGGCAGCCGATATACCTGTATCTGCGCACGCTGTCATAGTCATCATTACTGCGATCGCAGCACATATCATTGTTTTCTTTTTCATTTTATCCCGAACCTTCCTGACATATTGTTAGGAACGTAAATCATACGGATATCATAGCACAGGTGTACTGCAGAGTCAATAAAGGTTAACGATATTTAACCTGATTCTAATCCTTATTTAATAAACGGTATCTGCAGCTGCGGTCATTCTGTTATAAGTGTGCGGATCTCCACATTCTTTATCCTTGATGCGGTAAGATATGCGAATACAAAGAAGCTTGCCGCCACTGCCGCGATCGGCATGAATACCGTAGAGAAACTGTAGTCTATGACGAAATTTGCTATACCCATACTTTTTAGCATAAAGGACAGCAGCTTTTCAGAGAAGGAAAGGCTCAGTACCGTGCCTATGACTATGCCTGTGAGTGCTACTATCAGAAATCTCACCGCAAACTGCAGCCGCAGCGAACCGGTAGTGAAGCCGACAGCCTTGTATATGCCGATATCCGTCTTTTCGCGCACAAATGTCCTGCTGCAGACCATAGTCACCGCCGCAAACGAAAACAGCACCGATATTATATATATCACAGCCTTTATCGCAGAAGCGGCTTTTGATATCATCCTGTCCTCCTGTGAATCGACTGCGGTGTGCTCTGAAACTGTGCAGCCGTCAAGCTCTTCCTGCAGTCTGGCACATATCTCAGCCGTCCTGTCCGTATCATGAAGCCTGTATCCTGCCCATACAGGGCAGAGATATTCATCGAAAGTCCTGGCTGCATCGCCCGTCATCGCAAAGAATCTGCCTGTATCCGCAGTGCCTGCACAGAAGCCCGTAATAACCAGCTCACGGCTTTTGTCCTGATAGGATACAGTCAGCTTGTCGCCTATCTCAAATCCCATATCCTCAGCGTATATCTGACCTACAGCGATCTCATTCGGATATATGGGGGCCCTGCCCTTTGTGACGGTAAAGCCGTCCTCATCCTCGCTTATGCGGCAGTAGAGCTTTTCGCCGTCAAGCAGCATATATATGCCGTTCAGACGGTAGCGTTCCTCCACGGAGGTGTACTCACTGATGATCTGTTCTGCGCGGTCAAGCTGTTCCCATACCGCCGCGGTGCTCTCCTCTGTATATTCGGGTATTTTGAATTCCACCGTCAGGTTTTCTCTTGTACTTCCCATTGCGCTGTGTGCATTTTCGGATGTGGCAGCATTGGTCATGCCTGTCATGGTCATAAGGAAGAATACGAGCATGGAGGCTATAGCTATCGATGCTGCATAGCGGCGCTTGCCCGATGTGAACTGCCTCAGGGCGAGGCTTGCGGAAAGCATATTCCCCGTTACGGGCATATTCATCCTGCTGTCAAAGAATACATCGCCCTGACCGCCCGATACCGCGCGCACAGGTGATATCCTGCCGATCTTGCCTGATACGGCGATTATGAATACCGCCGACAGCAGAAGTATACCTGCGAGTATACCCGCACTTGGAAGTATATCTGCACCGCCCGTGATCTTTATACCGACGATGGGCTCAAAAACCTGCGGCAGATACTTTATGACGGCCAGTGCCGGGAATATACCCGCGACCGCACCGATAAGCTCGGACATGCCGTACTGCACGAGAAAAACACATCTGAGCCTTATGCTGTCAAAGCCCTGTGCCTTGAGTATGCCGAGATCTGTGTAGTTTAGGTCTATGCCTGATGATATGCTGTTTGACATCACCACGAATACTATGACCGTGAGTATGATGACAAAAGACAGGAATATATTGAGTATGATATCGGGCATAAGGTCCTGATAGTGTATACTGTCAGCCTTTGTGATGACTCCCGATGCGTAGCTGCCTATAAGGGTATCCTTATTGACCTGAGCTGCAAAGCGGTTGTCGGAGAGGCCGCAGTCAGCGGTCTTGTAGATGTACACAAAGCTGTACATATTGTGATAAGCCGCAGGCCCCGATGCTGAAAGATACTGCTCTATCTCCTCATAATCCTCACTGCAGACATAGGATGCCTTGATGGGTATGAATGCACTGCCGCATACAGGCTCTTCAACAAAGCCCCTGACGGTAAATGCATACTCCTTCTCATCGAATACTGCGGTGATACTGTTGCCGACTGAGATATTCTCAGATGAACCCATACCAAGCGGCAGATATATCTCTCCCTTTGAGGGAACGGGTACGGTGTCCTCAAAGCCTGTAAGATCGCTGTTCCACAGTCTGTCAGTGGAGCTGTCGTAGGGGGATATGAAAAAGGTGAAGCTGCCCTCGCTGCCGTCGGGGAGAATATAGCTGTCGGGATGAAGTGTCTGCGCGGTACGCACTTCGCTGACAAGGGGATGGCTGTTCAGTTCGTCAAGCAGCTCATCGGTCAGAAAGGCGCTCAGTATATTCAGTGTTACGTCACCGCCGTCCATATGCTCATACGCCGATGTTATGGACGCTGTGAAATTCCTTTTAAGGCTGACGATGGATGTTACCGACATAGATATTATCAGCATGAATAACATTATGCATACAAACGTTCCCTTTTTATGGCGCACATTTGCCTTCACAAGAGTAATTATATCCATACCGCACCTTACCATTCAAGAGAAGTGAGCCATGAGCCCACCTGTGTTTCACGGCTTTTTTCATTTTCGGAGGAATATGGCGGAAGCTCAAGCTCGCCTGTTATCCTGCCGTCTTCTATATAGAGTATGCGCGTTGCCCTGAGAGCCGCACGCATATCATGAGTTACCATCAGTATGCTCTGGCCCTCACGGTTGCACTGTGTGAGCAGGTCGAGCACCTCTGTGGTGTTGCGGCGGTTGAGCGCACCTGTAGGCTCATCGGCAAAGAGAAGCGACGGCTCGTTTATAAGAGCCCTTGCTATCGCACAGCGCTGCTGTTCTCCGCCCGAGCACTGTGAGGGCAGATGCGTCTTTATATGGGATATGTTCATCTTTTTAAGCAGCTCTGATGCGCGTTCATTGACCTGTGAGATGCTGTGCTTTTTTGCAAGATAACCCGGTACGGTTATATTTTCATATATGCTCAGATTGCTCACAAGATGTATCTGCTGGAACACAAATCCGAATTTGCTGCAGCGGAGCTTTGCCAGGGAGCGTTCGCTCATTTTTGCTATATCCTCCCCGTCAAAAAGCACTTCGCCCGATGTAGCCCTGTCCATTCCGCTCAGCGCATACATAAGCGTAGATTTGCCCGAGCCCGAAGCTCCCATTATTACTGTAAAATCGCCCTCATAAATATCTACGTCGGCATTCTGTATGATATGCACCTGGCCGCCGTTGTGCGCAAAGCTTTTGCACAGGCCATTTGCCGACAGTATCGCTTTTTTCATTATGCATCCTTCCTTTGTGATTTATGAGTATATTTTACAGCAGTTCTTATTAAGAAGTATTTAAGGAAAGGGTAAAGACAGAAAAAACTTACGTCAGGATTTATATTCATTTTATTGTTTTAAGCGGAAGTAATACCGTCGCATCAAGTCCCTTTTCGCGGTTTGTAAGCTTAAGATCTCCGCCCGACTGCTTTGCTATATACTTTGCGATATAAAGTCCCAGTCCCGATCCGTTTTCCTGTCCGCAGTTCCTGCCGCGGTAGAATTTGTCGGTGACAAACGGCATATCCTCATCGGGGATGCCGTCTCCGGTATCGCAGAAATGGATATGCACTTCATCTGCAGTTCTTGTGAATGAGATATCTATATCGGTGTGTGCATATTTGCGTGCGTTGTTGATAAGATTTTCTGCAAGCTGCATAATGCGCTTTCTGTCTGCGGATACTATGGCTGTAAAGTCGGGCTTATGGAATATCACATCGCTTCTCTCAGCCGAGAGAGTATCCGCCGTCTGTCCTATAAGCTCAACGATATCGATGTCCTCTGCCTGCATCTGCAGCTTGTCCATATCCGAAAGTGAATGGAGCAGCAGATCCTTTGCAAGAGCAGAGACCTCATCGCATTTTTTCATGATGACCGACAGATACCTTGCGCGCCGCTCGGGACTTTTGTCAAGATTTGCTTCGAGCCCCTCGGCATATGCGCGTATAGACGCTATGGGAGTGTTGATATCATGGGAGAGCTCCGCTATGACGGTCTTGTTGTTCTCGTTCTCCTCGCGCTCGCAGGTGCGGGAGCGGGTGATCTCCTTGCGCATGCTGTCAAAAGCCCATGTGAATGCGCCGAAATAATCCGACCGCTCGTATTCGAGCGGCACATCAAAATTGCCCTTTGCGATCTCTGCGGCAAAGCCCTTGAGCTTTTCAAACGGGCGGAGAATATTCAGGCAGATATATAGTGACAGCGCAAACATGAATGCCGCCGCAATCCCGCACATAATGAATATATCCGTATCGGCAGATGAAGTATCGGCGTTTCTCAGCTCATCCTGAAAAAGCTCTGCCTTCTGCACGGCAAGATCGGTATCGCCGCTCTGTATCAGCTGTGATATTTCGTTTATCGTAACTATTTGTGCGCTGCGTTCATCCTGCGGGGCTTTGTCAGAACATATCATCACTGCCGCAAGAGAAAACAGCAGCGCAAAAACAAGGGTTATCCCGAGAAGCTTTTTCATATATCCGCCTCCAGCATATAGCCTACCTTATAGACTGTTTTTATATATACGGGCGATGCGGGGTCGTCCTCCAGCTTTTCACGCAGCCATCTGATATGCACCGCAAGAGTTGTCGGCTCCACGGACGAATATGCGCCCCACACGCTGCTCAGCAGCTTATCCTTGGCTATGGCGGTATTCGGATGCTCGCACAGATATGCCAGCAGATCAAATTCCCGCAGCGAGAGATTTACCGCAGCGCCATTCTTTGTGACGCTGCGTGCGCCGATATCTACCGTCACCGTGCCGAAGGATACCGTCCTGTCGTTGCTGCCAAAGCCGTATGTACGGCGTATCAGTGCGTTTATATGACTGAGCAGCTCCTTCATTGAAAAGGGTTTGGGCAGATAGTCATCGCCGCCTATGTCAAGACCCTTTATGCGGTCGTTTTCGTCATTACGGGCGCTTGCGAATATCACAGGCACTTCGGACACGCGCCTGAGTTCTCTGCATATATCAAAGCCCACTGCATCGGGCAGATTTATATCGAGCAGTATCAGATGATAGCGGCTTTTTTCAAGCAGCTCAAAAGCCCTGCTGCTGTCGGGGGCATATGTCACGCCATAGCCCTGATCCTCGAGCATATCGGTTATTATCATAGCAAGATCGCTGTCATCATCTATTATAAGTATCTCTCTTTTCATGGCTGATCCTTTCACAGTGATTGTTTTGATTATTATATCACTATCTCTCTCTTTTTTCAACCCGGCAGGCTGAGCCTGCACCCGGGTCGCTGATGAATTTTATGGGGACGGCTGATTTTGCAGCTCGGTAACTTTCGTATACCTGCGGATGTTTTACACCAAGGCAGGCTGAGCCTGCACCCAGGTCGGCCGGTACGACCGGCAGCGACTTCGTTGATTCCTTTTATTGGGACCGTTTAATGTATGGCACGGTACCTCTCGCTTTTTTCACCGGGTTTTCTTGAATTATTATCCTGTATGTGGTATAATCGTGGGAGAATAAATACAGGGGGATGAGTCTGTGGAGATAAAGACAAGAGACGGTATAATGCTGCATATCGATGAATACGGCACGGGGGACAGGGTGATACTGTCCGCTCAGGTAGGGTTCTATCCTGAGGGGATGCAGCAGTATCTTGCGGGTATGGGCTATCATGTGTACTGCATAACACTCAGGGGATTTGCCCCTTCGTCATATATTGATACGGATTACGGTGAGGACTGGTATGATGTTTTCGCGGACGATGTCATAGCTGTGGCAGATGCGCTCGGCGCAGACAGATTTATATATATGGGCGCATCTCACGGCGCAGGAGTGGGGTGGCATCTGGTACTGTCCCATCCCGGGCGGGTATCCGCGTTTATTGCGGCTGTACCCGGCCCCCACAGCCTTGCCGAGGGGGCAATGTCCTACAGGCAGATGCTGATGCAGGGTATAATAGACGCACCGCCGCCGTTTGATCCTCCCATAGACAATGATGATAAAAGAAGTCTGCGCCGCAAAAA
>CACZPE010000386.1 GCA_902782875.1 uncultured Ruminococcus sp.
CACAATGTTACAGCCAACAGATACAATATACAACACAGCTCTTTACTGCCGTCTGTCCAAGGATGACGGATATTCGGACAGGGACAGTTCATCTATCGAGAATCAGAGAGATATACTCATCCGCTACTGCAATGATCACGGTATGATAGTATATGACTGCTATGCTCCTACCCAACAATAACCCTTGGAGAAACTGATATGAAAAACATCAATGATATTATGATAGCTCCGCTGACATCTGAGAATAAGGCTGATTATCTTGATTTCTTTGACAACCGTGCTTTTACGGACGGCAATCCGAACGGGCCGTGCTATTGCACATCCGCAAATCAGGACGAAGATACGATCAGGCAGATGGTGAGCGAATTCGCGGAAAACGGCGTCAGGCAGACTGTCCGCAGATATGCGGTGAAGATGCTGGATGAAAACAGGATACACGGTTATCTGGCATATGATAACGGTGTGTCCGTGGGATGGTGCAATGCGGCGGATATTGATTCCTATGCGGGATTTGTACCTGATTTTGCGCGAAAGCTTGTCTGCGGCAGGACCATAGCCATCGTATGCTTTGAGATAGCACCTGAGTACAGGGGAATTGGTATCGCATCTGCGTTTATCGAAAGAGTGTGCGCTGATGCAAAGAGAAACGGATATGCAGCCGCAGAGGGCTATGCGGATATTTATGAGGGCAGAAATGAATTCGATTTTCGCGGGCCTGTCAGGCTGTACCTGAAAGCAGGTTTTTCGGAAGCTGCAAGACAGGACGGACAGATCATAATGCGCAGGCTGCTGCAGTAAAAAGCTTTTTCGTTATTGTTCACAGGGGGAACGGTATATGGAGCAGAAGATCAGAATATGGAAGATCATAAGACTCATCTGCATTATACTTTTGGGTATGTTTGCAGGGTATCTTATATACAGGGCAATAAAATGCATGGGGTATCAGTATCCCATGCCGATGATGGGCGTGGATGCTATGAACTGGACAGAGGCTTTCTTCATGGAGCTTGTTTTCACCATGATTATAGCAGGTATTCCCGCTGCGGCTGTGCTTATTATGCTGATACTGTCTTTCATAATGATAAAGAGGATAAGATCAGCCCACGACGGAGAGAACAGCGACAGTCCGTGAGAATATCCGATGACAGTACAGATCTATAAATGCAGAACTCCGCAGGCCGGTTCATAACGGTCTGCGGAGTTCTTTTTATGTAGGAAAAGCGGAATGTTCGTCTTTATCGGAGGCATCATCGACGACTGCATTTGATGATCCGAAATTGCGGCAGTGTTCGATACCGCCGGGAGAGACTGAGGCTCTGCCGTAGAGCTTTTTATCCTCGCCCACTGGGCATACTGCGCAACATACTCCGCAGGGATAACGGAATTCTCCCTTCAGCTTCTGATGATACATAGCGCATTTATGCTTGTCCATATCGGCGACTATGGTATCCTCCCGCGGCGTAAACGCCTGCATGGGGCATTTCTTTACGCACATTTTGCAGCGCAGGCAGATATCCTTTTCTATCATTTTATCGGGCACGAGGTCGGCATCAGTGATGACTGATACCAGACGCACTCTCGGGCCGTATTCCTTTGTCAGCAGAGTATGGTTCATGCCTATTGTGCCTATACCCGCATACTTTGCCGCTATCACATGAGAAAAGGCCGCCTCGGGCTTCTTTACCAGAACGGAGATATCTCCGTAGCAGTCACGGGGAAAGAAATGAGCCCTGAATCCTTTTTTGTTCAGATAGTTTGCTATTTTGTACGCACATTCATCCAGCATACGGTTCGTGGTATTGTAAAGCTCTGAGTACACCACCGAGGGAGTTGTCTCTATCATTGACGGATATATCTGTACCGCCAGTACGATCACCGTCTTGCTCCAGGGCCATATATTCTGCGGCCTGAATTCCTCGCTCACGTCTGCATATTCATCCCAGCGCTCAATGTTTGCAAAGCCTGTTTTGTTTATGCCGAGCCTTGATGCCTCTCTTTTGAGCTTTTCCTTAAGATCGTGCTTCTGCGAAGCAGTCATCTGTGTCATGATATCGTCCCCAATGCTGTGTCGAGCTGTGAGATTATGTCATCAGCGTCCTCTATACCTGCGGAGAAACGGAGAAGTCCGTCGCTGATGCCTTCTTTTTCAAGCTCTGCTTTGCTGTAAGATCTGTGAGATGTCTGTACGGGATAGGATACGGAGGTGGATGTGCCTGCCAGACTGGGCACATATTTTATAAAGCCGAGATGGTCTATCACAGATACCGCCTCTGCGCTGCCGTTCACCTCTGCGCTGAGCATACCGCCGTAGAGCCCTTTTCTGAAAAGTCTCTGCGCTGTAATATGCGAGCTGCTTGATTCAAGGCCGGGATAGTATACCTTCTTCACTGCGGGATGCTTTTCGAGATACTCTGCGATCTTCAGCGCATTCTGGGACTGCTTTGTCACACGCAGTTCAAGCGTGCGCAGACTGCGCGAGAGCAGCCAGCTTTCAGCCGCACCGAGCAGTGAACCGTACAGTACCAGCTGCTTTGATATATTCTTTATGATATCCGCTTTTCCCACAGCGGCGCCTGCAACGAGATCACTGTGGCCGCCGAGATATTTTGTGGCGCTGTACAGCACTATATCCGCTCCGTACTTCACAGGCGATGCCACTACAGGCGAAAATGTGTTGTCCACAAAAAACAGTGCGCCGTTTTTATGTGCAAGCTCTGCTATGGCAGTAAGATCGGGCACTGCCATGAGAGGATTGCTTATGGCCTCTGTATAGATAAGCTTTGTTTTCGGTGTTATGGCGTTCTCTACATCCTTTATAC
>CACZPE010000387.1 GCA_902782875.1 uncultured Ruminococcus sp.
ATACTCGTTTGTTCTGATGGAAAACAGTGACGGCAAGTTCACATGGCACCGTGTAAGATATTCTGTTGTAAGTCTTATATGACAAATGTATCAGTTAAATCTTTTCTGAGCAACTTCATTTGTTGAGTCAATTATATATCATAAAAATGCCTTTGTCAATAGATTTTTCGCGATTTGATGCGATTCGTGAAACATGTATAATGCACAGGGCACAAGAGATATCTCTTGTTTGGGCAGGTATACGAAAGTGGGGATATTTCTCATATACAAAACGCAGCATACAGCGGAACGATCTTCTTGTTATCCTCAAAGGCAAAATTCTTTGCAGACAGCTTGATGGCGTATTCAGGCTTGTATGTTTCCATATATACACGCAGGCTTTTAGCCTTGGTGTTGTCGGCACTCTTGACCTCAACAGGAATAAGCCTGCCGTCACGCTGTATAATAAAATCAACTTCTGCTCCGCGGTCGGATTCCCAGTAATATGTGCGATAACCGTTCATAACGAGCTGATTGTTGGCATAATTCTCAGCCATACCACCCTTGAAGTCATTTATATCTTCTACCATATACAGTACATCATTTGCGTTCAGGTCTTTCTTGGCACACAGAAGTCCCAGGTCCGAAACATATATCTTGAATGAGTCGATATCCTTGTAGTTCTCCAGAGGCTTTTTTATCTGCTCAGCCCGATACACCTGAGAAACGATACCTGAAAGGCTGAGCCACTCGATAGCATTTTCAAATTCCGAAGCCCTTGCGCCTTTCTTTATCAGCTTATACTGAAAGCGTGTGTTCTTCTTTGAGAGCTGTACTGTTATATTGTCGTAGCAAAGGCGGGTCTTCTTGATCTCGTTGGTCGTGTTGTACTTGCTCATATCATCAAGATATCCGAGCAGTATAGTGTCCTGTGTATGGCGCACAAGCAGATAATCCTTTGTCTGAGCGAACTGCTGTACACACTCGGGCATTCCGCCGACTATCAGATACTGACGGTATATCTGCATTGCAGAATCATGCAGCGCTGAGGGCATAGGAGTATTGTCCTCAAAGTGTCTGCGTATCTCTCTGACCAAAGCATCTTCGCCTAAAGCAAATAGAAATTCCTCCATATCCATCGGGTACATAGTCTTTATATCGACCTTGCCAACAGGAAAAGAAAACTGCTGCCTGTTGACGGCAACTCCCAGCAGACTGCCTGCCACGATGATATGATACTGCGGAGCCTCCTCACAGAAGTATTTCAGTGAGGTAAGAGCCCGTTCGCAGAGCTGTACCTCGTCAAATATTATCAGCGTTTTCTCCGAAACGATAGTAGTTCCTGCAATATGTGAAAGTATCGGCAGCAGATATGAAGGGCTTATATTCTCGGCAAAGGTATCCGCCAGCTTAGGATCGGTCTCAAAATTGAAATATGCCACGTTGTCATAGTTGTTCCGTCCGAATTCAAGCAAGGCATAGGTCTTTCCGACCTGTCTCGCACCCTGAAGGATAAGCGGCTTTCGGTCCGGACTTTTCTTCCATTCTGCCAGATATTCAGATATCTTCCGGTACATGTCAGCACCTCCCGTGATTTTTGGTATTATTATATCATATATTCGCGCAAATTTCAATAGGAATTTTGAATTTTTACACGTATATTTACACGAATAATCTGAAGCACTGGCAAAAAACTTTGAGGTGCGCATGAAATATCATTTTTCCTGAAGGCTCCGACATACATGACATATGCAGAATATCACTCCGGTATATTAAGCAATAAGTTTACCGCCGCGGCAACGATCTGCCGCGGCGGTAGTTTCTCTATGTGTATACGGTTTATCAGTCAGTGAAAAGCGTGGTGGAGTAGTATCTGTCACCGCTGTCGGGAAGTATTACGACTATGGTCTTGCCCGCGTTTTCGGGACGCTTTGCTATCTCAAGTGCAGCAAAATAAGCTGCTCCTGAGGAAGCCCCGACAAGGATACCCTCTTCTCTTGCGATGAGCTTTGCTGTCTTGTATGCATCGTCATCGGCAACATCGAACACCTCGTCGTATATATCTGTATTCAGCGTTTTCGGAACAAAGCCCGCGCCTATGCCCTGTATCTTGTGCGGCCCGGATGTCCCCTTTGACAGCACCGGGGAGCCTGACGGCTCAACGGCAATTACCTTTACGGCTGGATTCTGGGATTTAAGGTATTCACCCGTACCCGAAACAGTTCCGCCCGTGCCTACGCCTGCAACGAATATATCGACCTTTCCGTCGGTATCCTTCCATATTTCGGGGCCTGTGGTATTTTTATGCATCTCGGGGTTGGCAGGGTTATCAAACTGACCGGGCAGGAAGCTGTTCTCTGTCTCCCTCGCCAACTCCTCAGCCTTGTCGATAGCACCCTTCATGCCCATATATCCCTTTGTCAGCACGATCTCTGCGCCGTATGCCTTAAGGATATTGCGTCTTTCAACGCTCATAGTCTCGGGCATGGTGAGTATTATCCTGTATCCCTTTGCAGCCGCGATGGATGCAAGGCCTATGCCTGTATTGCCCGAAGTCGGCTCGATTATGACAGAGCCCTCTCTGAGTATCCCTCTTTTTTCGGCATCCTCTATCATCGCAAGGGCTATTCTGTCCTTGACACTTCCGGCGGGATTGAGATATTCAAGCTTTGCAAGTACGGTCGCAGCCGCACCTGCTGATTTTTCGATATTTTTAAACTCCACGAGAGGAGTATTTCCAATCAGATCTGTGACACCATGATATATCCTTGACATAACAGCCTCCTGCTTATAAAAATCACATAGCTATATTATACACTTATAATGCGCCAAAAGCAATACCTTGAAACACCTTTGCGGTGCTTCGAGCTATAGTTTTATCTTATACCCATTCCGTTAAAAAAGCACAGACCTGTAAGCTCTGTGCTTTAATATCAAAACAAATCATTCAGATAGTTCTGTGCAGATATAAGCGCATTTGCGCCGTCTGCGGCAGCCGTGACTATCTGACGCACTTCCTTTGTGCGCACATCTCCTGCGGCAAAGAGTCCTTCCGCCGATGTGATGCCGCTTTCTGATGCGATAACATAGCCTCTTTCGTCAAGATCGGCTATACCGCGTAGCATATCTGTATCAGGCAGTGAACCTATCGCGACGAACACACCGTCCGCTGATATAGCCCGTTCTGTGCCGCCGCACTGCACATTCAGCCCTGTTACAGCATCTCCGGCTGTTATCTCAGTCGGTACGGCATTCATGATAAACTCGATATTCCGGCATTCTTCTGCCTTTTTCACAAGAGAATTATTTGCACGGAAGCTGTCACGGCGGTGTATAACATACACCTTTTCAGCCATTTTTGACAGATACAGTGCATCCGAGAGTGCAGTATCACCGCCGCCTATTACAGCAACGGTCCTTTCCTCGAAGAATGCGCCGTCACACAGGGCGCAGTATGACACGCCTCTGCCGGAAAATTCACTTTCACCGGGAATACCGAGCTTTTTAGGCGATGCTCCCGCAGCATATATAACTGCTTTTGCTTCAAGCTTGCCGTCCGACAGGGATATTTCCCAGCTTTTTTCCGCCTTTGCAAGTGCTGTGACCTCATTTTCGATAAATACTGTGCCAAGCGCCTCAGCATGCTCGCGGAATTTCTCGCCGAGCGTATAACCATCAATGCCCGGATATCCGGGATAGTTGTCTATCTGCTCGGTAAAGGCTATCTGACCTGTGCCCATGTATTCCTTTTCTATCACTGCAAAGCTTAGTCCCGCCCTGCACGCATATATCGCAGCTGTAAGCCCCGCAGGGCCGCTGCCTATGATGATGATATCATACATATCACTGATCCTGTACGATCACGAGTTCTTCCTTCTCAGCCTTGTCGCCCTCGATGTGAAACGAGTTCAGAACAGGCTCGTCATCCATCAGGGAAAGGATCATATAGCTTGCACTGCTGTCATAGGCAAGCCTTTTGTCCTCCTCGGACGGACGGGAGGGAGAAACAGGATGTGAATGCCAGTTGCCCAGGGGAACAAGCCCCTCCGCTCTCATATCCTTTACAGCCAAAAGCTGTTCCTTGGGATCAAGAGTGAAATGCTCCTCTGCGTGATCGGTATTTGTGAGTATATATACTTTTTTAATGATCTTGTCACTGCCTGAGAGTTCACCCGCGATAAGCCCGCAGGCCTCAACGGGGGCTTCTTTCTCTGCGTGGGCAACTATCCTGTCGTAATCGCTCTTGTTTAATCTGATCATAGACCTACACCATCACATTCCGCCTGCTCATAGTCAATGAGCTCAGTTATCGTGGGATTATCGCCGCATACTGCACAGCTGTGTGTGTCAGAGGGGAGCTTTATCTTTCTGAACTGCATCTTAAGCGCATCATATGTGAGAAGATATCCTGTCAGCAGTTCACCTACGCCGAGTATGTACTTTACAGCCTCCATAGCCTGCAGACTTCCTATCACACCGCCCATGGCTCCGATAACACCTGCCTGCTTGCAGGTGGGTACAGCATCCTTTGGAGGTGGCTCCTTGAATACACAGCGGTAGCAGGGTCCCTGCCCGGGGACATAAGTCATCAGCTGTCCCTGGAAGCGTATGATACCCGCATGAGAAAAGGGCTTCTTAGCCATGACGCACGCATCGTTTATCAAAAATTTTGCAGGGAAGTTATCCGTAGCATCAAGGACAAAGTCATAATCCTTTATTATGTCAAGGATATTCTCGCTTGTAATGAACTCGTGATAGGTAACTACCTTCACATCGGGATTCATAGCCTCCATAGTCTCTCTTGCGGATTCTACCTTCGGCTTGCCTACATCCTTTGTCTGATGTATTATCTGCCTCTGGAGGTTTGAAAGATCGACTTCGTCCGCATCGGCGATACCTATGGTGCCTACACCTGCTGCAGCAAGATACATCGCCGCAGGAGCGCCGAGACCGCCCGCACCTATTATCATCACCTTTGCGTTAAGGAGCTTCTTCTGCCCCTTTGCGCCGACCTCCTTGAGGATTATATGGCGGGAATAGCGTTCTATCTGTTCATTGGTAAATGCCATTACTGACCGCCTCCCATGAAGTACAGAAATTCTACTGTATCTCCGTCTTTTACAACGGTTTCTGCATACTTGTCGTTGTCAACAAAGTCATCATTGATAGTAACGGTGACATACTGGGGATTTTCTGCCTTTTCATCGATCAGAAGCTGTGCAACGGTTATGCCGTCGGCTACTTCCTTCTTGGTTCCTGCAACTGTTATAGTCATAGCTATCTCTCCTTAAATATTCTGATCTATCAGAGCGATGATCTCGTCTTTTTTCACAGCGCCTCTTATCCTTGATACCTCTTTGCCGTCCCTGAAAAGTATCAGCGTGGGAGCCGCCATGATCTCATATTTTGCTACGAGCTCCTTTTCGAAGTTCGTGTTTATCTTCACGAGTTTTATCTTATCCGCATATTCGCTTTCAAGCTGGCTGAGTATGGGCGACATCCTCTTGCACGGTATGCAGCTGTCAGAATAGAAATCCGCAAGCACGGGCAGAGGGGATGCAAGCACTTCGCTGTCAAATTCGGCAGCACCTATCCTTGCGGGCATATCAGTCACCGACCTTCTGTACTATCAGCTCGAATGTGCCGTCGCCGTTGTCTGTGAGTTCGAGCACCTTGTGTCCCTCTTCCTTCAGGCTTCTCGGAACATTGTTCACGGGCTCGCCGTCATTGAGATGTATCGAGAGGATATCACCGTCATCGAGCTCCTCAAGGGCTATCTTTGCCTTTACAAATGTTATGGGGCAGTTCACATCCGTGATATCAAGCGTATCTGTGATATTGTACTCTGCCATTTCTATCATTCCTTTCTTTTATCAGAGCTTTCCGGCTGCCTGCCTGAAATCTGCGATAAGGTCATCTATATTTTCTATACCAACGCTTATGCGTATCGTGTCGTCATATACTCCTGCGCTGATGCGCTGCTCTTCGGTGCTGTGTGTGTAGATCGTACCCGCGGGATGTATCACAAGTGTGCGCACATCACCGATATTAGTGGCTATAAGGGCATATTCAAGGCTGTTGATGAGAGTATATGCCTTTTCTTTGCTTCCTGCCCTGATAGTTACGATCGCTCCGCCTTTTCCCGAAAGCTCTCTTTGTACGAGCTCATAGTAGGGTGAGGACGGAAGTCCCGGGTAGTTTACCTCTATATTATCAAGTGTTTCGAGAAATCCCGCAAGCTTTGCCGCATTCTCGCAGCAGCGTTCCATACGCAGTCCGAGCGTATCAAGCCCGACTATGTTCATGAAGGCATTGAAGGGTGACAGGCATCCGCCCGTATTCCGCCATATGCCGTTTCTCAGCTTTGAAAGGAACGCAAGCGGACCGAACTTTGCATAGGGTGCAAATCCGGGATATCTGTTCACATCCCACCTGTATGTGCCACTGTCAACGATTATGCCGCTTATGGAATTTCCTCCGCCGTTTATGTACTTTGATGATGAATGAACAATGATGTCTGCACCGTGCTTTTTTGGCTGTATCAGATACGGTGTCGCTGTTGTGCTGTCGACTATCAGCGGTATGCCTTTTTCCCTGCACGCCTTTGATACGCTGTCTATATCGACAACATCGAGCTTAGGATTGCCGATAAGCTCTGTAAATACTGCTTTCGTCCGTTCGTTTACGGCTTCTGTTACTGTTTCATAGGTTATCTTTTCAAGAAAATGTGCTGTTACTCCGAAAGCTTTCAGATCATTGAAAAGCTCAAGAGTACCGCCGAAAAGTCCTGTGCTGACTATTATCTCATCGCCTGAACTGAGTATGTTCAGAAGGACTGCGGTGATCGCCGACATTCCCGATGCACAGGCTACTGCGCCTATACCGCCCTCAAGTGCGGCTATCCTGCTCTCAAATGCGCTTACTGTGGGATTTCCCACTCTCGTGTAGGAAAAGCCTGCTGCTTTGTTGTTGAATATTTTTTCAAGCTTTTCAGCCGATTCATATTCAAATGCACTGACCTGATATATCGGAGGCAGTGTCGAGCCGGTGTTATTGTCGGTCTGCTTCGTTTTGTGGAGCAGGAATGTATTGAAATCCATCTGTGTATCACCACATTTTTTTAAAAGACCTGCAGGACAGCAGAACCATCCTGCAAGGTCGGAAAGATTTGGTTATGCAAGTGTCCTTATGCCCTGTACGAGCCTGTCTATATCGCCGAAGGAATTATAGAGAGCAAGTGTGGGGCGTACGGTGCCTTCAAGGCCGAAATGGCGCAGTATAGGCTGTGCACAGTGATGTCCTGTACGGACTGCTATGCCGAGCTCATTGAGACGCTGGCCTACAGCCTCGTTATCCACGCCGTCGAGCACGAATGAAAGCACACTGGCTTTGTTGGTTGCTGTACCGATAAGATGCAGGCCGTTTATCTTCTGCATCTCCTTCATGGCATAGACCAGAAGCTCATGCTCATGACGGTTCACCTCGGGCATGCCTATGGAGTTCAGGTATTCAAGGGCTGCTCCGAGGCCTACCGCATCAGCTATGCTGCCTGTGCCTGCCTCGAATTTGTTGGGAGCGGGATTGTATATCGTGCGCTCAAAGGTAACGTCCTTTATCATATTGCCGCCGCCGTGATATGGTCTAGCAGCCTCGAGAACGTCGGATTTTCCGTATACAGCACCGATACCGGTGGGAGCGAATATCTTGTGCCCCGAGAATACGAAGAAATCAGTATCAAGAGCGGATACATTTATCGGGATATGCGCTATGGACTGTGCACCGTCTATGAGTATGCGCACACCGTGTGCATGAGCCGTGGCTACAAGCTCCTCAACGGGTGTAACCGTACCGAGGGCATTTGAAACATGAGTTACGGATACAAATTTTGTTCTGTTGGTAAACAGCTTTTCGTATTCGCTCATGATAAGCTGGCCGCTCTTGTCAACGGGGATGACCTTGATAACAGCACCTGTTTCCTCACATACAAGCTGCCACGGAACTATGTTCGCATGGTGCTCGAGCATACTGAGGATTATTTCATCGCCCGGCTTGAGCATAGGCTTGACATATGCGTTCGCCACAAGGTTTATGGCCTCGGTCGTGCCTCTGACGAACACGATGTTGTCCTTTGAGGGAGCACCGATAAAGTCAGCTGTTATCTGCCTTGCGTTCTCATAGGCATCGGTAGAGCGTGCTGCAAGCTCATGAGCGCCTCTGTGTACATTTGAGTTCTCGTGAGTGTAGTAGTAGCTCAGTCTGTCGATGACTGCCTGCGGACGCTGTGTTGTAGCGCCGTTGTCGAGCCATACCAGATCATGGCCGTTGATCTTTTCGGAAAGGATCGGGAAATCAGCCCTGATCTGCTCGAGAGTCTTTGTGCCTACTATTATGCCGCTGTCAGGAACTGACCGGGGTGCTTTCTCTGCACTCTGAGCCGTCTGCTTCGGTACATAGCTGTCTGCCTGTCCCTGAGAGAGTACAACGGGAGAGTAACCGCCTGCAACAGGCTGGTTTTCATCGGGAATAGTGTACTTATCGTATGCAGCGCCGTAGCTTGCCGCTGCCTGTGTATACTCGGATACACCGCCGCCGTTGTATTCATTTGCAATGCGCTCAAACTCCGATATCTCGCCGTAGTTTCCTGCATAGCCGCCTGCCGCCTGTTCAGCGGATGAGACATAATTCACTCCGCCTGTATAAGCCGCAGCTTTATTGGCTGCATCATATATCACGGAAGTATCGCCGTTTGTGACGAGACTGTCTATGCCGCCAGCACAGCGTGCAGGATCAAAATCGGGGAACAGCGAGTTAGCGTAGCTTTCAAGCTCTGCTTCTGTCGGTATTCCGTAATTAGTCGTAGTCATAGTATTCACCTACTTCGACATCCTCAAGAACAGCAATTGCGTCGTCTGCGAGAATAGCTGCCGAGCAGTAGAGTGAA
>CACZPE010000388.1 GCA_902782875.1 uncultured Ruminococcus sp.
CGGCTCCACCTCTCAGGGCTCTGTCTGCGGCTCCACCCTGGCCCTCATGGACGCCGGTGTCCCCATCAAGGCCCCCGTGGCCGGCATTTCCTGCGGTCTCATTACCGCCGAAGACGGCACCTGGGACGTGATGATGGACATTCAGGGCCTTGAGGACTTCTACGGCGATATGGACTTCAAGGTAGGCGGCACCAAGAACGGTATCACCGCTATTCAGGTCGATATCAAGGTTGACGGCCTTACATACGATATAATCAGGGAAGCATTCGCAAAGACACACAAGGCAAGGGACTACATCCTTGATGAAGTAATGCTCAAGGCTATACCCACATATCGCAGCGAAGTCGGCAAGTATGCTCCCAAGATGCTCAGAACAGTCGTTCCCGTTGACAAGATCAGAGAAGTTATCGGCCAGGGCGGCAAGGTCATCCAGAAGATCTCCGCAGACTGCAATGTCAAGATCGATATCAACGACGACGGCAACGTATTCATCAGCGGCATAGATTCCGCAGACTGCAAGAAGGCACTGCAGATCGTTGAGACCATCGCTAACGATCCCGAGATCGGCGCTATATACAAGGGTAAGGTTGTAAAGCTCATGACCTTCGGCGCATTCGTTGAGATCGCTCCCGGCAAGGACGGCCTCGTACACATCTCCAAGCTCGACAAGCAGAGAGTTGAGAACGTTGAGGATGTTGTATCCGTAGGCGATGAGATCGTTGTAAAGGTTATGGAGATAGACAGCCAGGGCAGGATAAACCTCTCACGCAAGGATGCCCTCGCAGATCTCGAAGCAAAGAAGAACAGCTGATAAGCTGATAACAGAAGCCGCACACGGCAAGTGTGCGGCTTTTTTCAGTCTTCGGATCTGTATGACAGGTCGATCGTAAGCTGTCCCTTTATGTTTGCCTGCGAAAAGATATCCTCGCTGTATTCCGACGGATCGTTTATTGTCGCTGCCTGGTCCGCTGTGAATACATATTCTGAAAATACGAGATTTCCCTCATATGTGTCGCAGTTTACCGCAAAGAGCACTGCATCGTCATCCGTGCCCTGTATGCTCTCCATTTCAAGGTCCACTCTGAATATCTTCTGTGCCGCACCGCTGCAGCTGTACACAGGGCATATGAGCAGTCTGGGCATGACCCCGCCCATATTCTCATTGGTCTTGTAGTAAAAGAATTTTATATCTCCGTCTGTTGTCTCGTATCTGGTATAGCCCTTTATATCTCCGCCTGCGGTATATCCTTCAAAGGGGCTGTTGCTCAGTTCATCCTGATGTATGGGCCTTACGGTTGTATATCCGCCGTAGACTATCTCCCTGCCGCCGTCTGAAACGCTCACCCCTGCGGGGACGGTATAATTCTCGGTTTTCGTCATGAATATCATCACAAGTACGGATATAACAAGTATCACCGATACCATCACGACTAATAGCGATATTACCACCACTGTCAGGGGCGATACCATCGATCCGTGCGCTGTCCTGCCCTCTGTGAGCCGTCTGTTTATGTATCTGCGGTATATAAGAAGGTAGGCTGCCGTAATAGCGGCTGTCAGCCCGACTGCGCCGAGCAGGATGATAACTATTAAACCTGCCATATATGCTCTCTCCTTTCCGCTATATCCCAAGGTATTCCTTGAATATATAGTAGTATGTGCGCGTGACGTCGACCTTGCTGCCGTCGCTCATCATAAGCAGGAATTTCTGCGACAGTGCGGGGCGGATGCTTTTGGTATGAGCTGCTGCCACTATCGCGGAATTATTCACCCTGATGAAATCGTCGGGATCAAGGATCTCCTCAAGGCGGCGCAGGCGCTCACTCAGCCGGTATTCGGCACCGCCGCTGTATGCGATCACATCATGTGCAAAGCTCTCTATACGGACGATATCCTTCACATCGAGCCTGAAAAGCTCATCGCCCTGTCTGCCGATAAGATGCTTCACATATACATTGTTCTCGCTGAGTATAAGATCGGCGCTTTCGTCTATCTCAAATCCCTTCGCAGTCAGCTCGCTGTATACAGCGCTGTATCTTTCTTCGCTGACCATCAGCCTGATCTTCATGCACACGCTCTCCTTCTGTTCATTCTGAGATCTCATGCTCATATTATAACCGTCCGCACACCCTAAAGTCAATACCCGGTGCATATCTTGCACACTGCAGGTTATATCTTGCATATACAGAGTTGTATCCCGCATCTTGAATACTATGATGATAAGTGCGGTTAATATTTGTGCAATGTATCTATTGAAAAAAATGCATATTTATAGTAAAATGACTTTGTATGAGATACTATGTCCGAAAATACAGTACAGATAGGAGAACTGCTATGATCCCGCTGATAACCAAAGAGGACTTTGAAGAAAAGATACGCACCAAATTACAGGTGGATTTCAACGTAACGCCCGTAGAGGCATCGGATAACCAGATCTACAAGGCTCTTTCCGCAGTAGTTGTTGAACTTCTCAGGACAAAGAGGAGAAAATTCCGCAATCAGGTACATTCCGCAGGAAAGAAGGAGATATACTATCTCTCCATGGAATTCCTCATGGGCCGCTCGCTCAAGACAAGCCTTTTCAATCTTGAGATAAACGATATGGCCGAGGAGATACTCAAGAAATGGGACGTTAATATCGACAGGGTATATGACTATGAGCCCGACGCAGGCCTCGGCAACGGCGGCCTCGGCAGACTCGCAGCCTGCTATCTTGACGGTCTTGCTACAGATGCATACCCCGCAATGGGCTATTCTATATGCTATGAATACGGTATATTCAAGCAGAAGCTTGAGGACGGCTGGCAGACTGAGTATCCCGACAACTGGCTTCCCGGCGGCGAATCGTGGCTCGTTCCCAAGACAGACAAGGCTGTTGAGGTGCACTTTGACGGCGAGCTCCACGAGTACTGGGACAATCAGTATCATCACATAGAGCACAAGAACTACAATACCGTTCTTGCGGTACCCTATGATATGTACGTGCCCGGCTATGACAGCGAGGGCGTATCCGTACTGCGTCTGTGGCAGGCAAAGGCACCCAGCTTTGATATGAATATGTTCAATCAGGGCGATTATGCCAAGGCACTCAGCCAGAACACCGTGGCTCAGGCGATATCCAAGGTGCTCTATCCCAACGACAACCATCTTGAGGGCAAGAGCCTGCGCTACCGCCAGCAGTATTTCCTCTGCGCAGCTTCCATAGGCGATATAGTAAACCGCCATATGGCCGTATACGGCACACTCGACAACTTCCATGAGAAGGTGGCTGTGCATATAAACGATACTCATCCCACACTTGCCATCCCCGAGCTTATGCGCATACTCCTCGATGACTGCGGATACAGCTGGGACAAGAGCTGGTATATCGTTACCAATACATTTGCGTATACCAACCATACCGTTATGGCAGAGGCTCTCGAGAAGTGGGACTGCAACCTTGTAAGATCCATCACTCCCAGAATATTTGATATCATATGCGAGATAAACCGCCGCTACTGTGAGGAGATACTCGACAGGACAAATGACGAGAACAGAGTATCCAGAATGTCCATAATCCAGAACAATATGATACATATGGCGCTTCTGTGCGTATGCGCTTCACACAGCGTAAACGGCGTATCAAAGCTCCATTCCGAGATCATAAAGACTGATGTGTTCTCAAACGAATACAGCTATACTCCCCACAAGTTCCAGAACGTAACAAACGGCATTGCATACAGAAGATGGCTGCTGCAGTCCAATCCCGGGCTTACAAATCTGCTTGAGAAGACGATCGGCGGCGATTTCAAGAAGAATGCATCCGAGCTTGTCAAGCTCGTCAAGTATGAGAACGACAAGAAGGTGCTCACTCAGCTTGCAAAGATAAAGGCTGAGAACAAGAAGCGCTTTGCGGAGTATGTCAAGAAGACCTACGGCAGGACCCTTGATACAGACTCCATATTCGATGTACAGGTAAAGCGCCTGCACGAATACAAGAGACAGAACCTCAACGCCCTCAACATCATCGCGGAGTACAATGCACTGCTTGAGAATCCCGATATGGACTATCAGCCGAAGACATATATCTTTGCGGCAAAGGCAGCCCCCGGCTACTATCTTGCAAAGCAGATAATCAAGATGATATGGGCTCTCGGCGAGGAGATAAGAAAAGATCCCGTAATAAGCAAGAAGCTGCAGGTGGTATTCCTCGAGGACTACTGTGTAACGCTTTCCGAGCTGCTCATGCCTGCTGCGGATGTATCCGAGCAGATTTCCCTTGCGGGCACCGAGGCATCGGGTACCGGCAATATGAAGCTGATGCTAAACGGCGCGGTAACGCTGGGTACTCTTGACGGCGCAAACGTTGAGATAAAGGAGCAGGTAGGCCCTGACAATATCGTTATCTTTGGCATGAATGCTGAAGAAGTGCTTGCAAGAAAGGCACAGGGCTATCGTCCCGAGGACTGGTTCAACAACAATGAGACCATACGCAAGGCTGTCAACAGAATGTACAGCGGCATAAACGGATGCACCTTCGAGGAGGTGGCAAACACCCTCAGAAACAAGGATCCGTATATGGTATTTGCTGATTTCGATTCATACCAGACCGCACAGCAGTATATCTCCGAGTGCTACAGGGACAAGGAGAAGTGGAACAGAATGTCGCTCAACAATATTGCCAATGCAGGCATATTCTCTGCAGACAGAGCAGTTGATGAATATGCAAGGAATATCTGGAGACTTACCAAGTAATCATGGGACAGCGTGACCGTGTCACGCTGTCCTTTTTTGCTCACAGCATAAAAATTACTGAAAAGTCCTTGCATTTTTATTCTTTTTATGTTAATATGATATAAAGCAAATGACAGCATGCCGTGTACGGTACTTATGCTGTGACCGAAAGAAGAATGAAGTCAGATGTCATTATGATCGATAATCTTGGAAACGGCTTTAAAAACGCCCTTGACCAGACCGAGAGAACAGCAGCGTTCAGGGATCTGGGCAAAAAAGAGTCGCTGCATCTTGTGCTCTGCACAGAGGAGATGCTCAGCCTTGCCCACAGTATCACAGGCGATATGAAAGCATCGTTCTGGATCGAGAGCGATGATAAGGTATTCTACCTGCATATGTCCACCGACACCGTAATGGACAGAACAAAGAGAGAGGCTTTCCTTTCTTCTGCTACTTCAAATAAAAACGAAGCGGCAAACTCCTTCCTCGGCAAACTGCGTGACGCATTTGAAGAAGCTATGGTTTCCGATGAGGAGGCCTACAACGACCTGCCCGACGATATCATGAATGATCTGGTGAACCGTGCTATCGAGATCGATGAATGGGATAAGTATGAGCAGTCGATACTCCGCAGGGTCGCTGATAATATCACTATCTCGATCAAGGGCAAAAAGGTCGATATGACCGTCACCAAGAAATTTGCATAAGGAGCATGGAATATGACGATAAACAAATCTGTAAACGGCACAGAGCTTATTGTGAATGTTGATGGTCATCTTGATACCACCACCGCCCCGCAGCTCGAAGCAGAGCTGAAAAACAGCCTGCCCGATGCTCAGAGCCTGATAATGAACTTTGAAAACCTTGATTATATATCCTCCGCCGGTCTGAGAGTGCTGCTCTATGCACACAAGGTCATGGCAGCCAGAGGCGGTATGAAGGTCATAAATATCAATGACATCGTCAGGGAAGTATTCGAGGTTACCGGATTTTCGGATATACTGGATATTGAATGATCACAGCTGATAAAAGCTGATATTGATATAAAGAAGAAAGAACACAGATATTCATCGCCGGTGTCATCACCGCAGGTGTATTTCTTGTTTATTCTTTCTTTTTTATTTTTGGCAGGTATTTCACAGTACCTGCGTAAAAGACATTAAGATTTAAGAGAGGAACTTAAAGTATGAAGAGAAACAGAATATCGGGAGCGGCAGCTGCAGTGTCGCTGGCGCTGATTATATGCAGCGGTACGGTCAGTGCGCAGAGCACGGATATCAACGACTTTGTAAGACAGCCGCACAATGTCTCCTATGCGATGACTGATGCAGCATACTGGACAAGAGATCTGAATGATGCTCCCATAAGAACTCCCGAGCAGATAATACAGTTCAACGCGGAGAATGTGATAACCCTGGGTGATATGTCTGAGGGAGAGCTCACACTCTATGAGCTCGGTGACACGATATCCGGATCAAGGGTCAGAGAGCTGGTGAACGGGGTGTCTTCGCCGTCAGAGCCGTCAGAGTGCTATCTGAACGGCAGGCCGACCACACAGGAATACTGGGAGAAGCTTGAAAAGAAGCTCAACTCAGAGAATATCCCGGATACCGTACAGATAAGATACGGCTTTTCCACCGCAAGGTCGAGTCTGCGCATATATCCGAGCACGGATTTCATCGGCGAGGACAAGGAAGACAGATTCTATGACCTGATGGTCATGTCGGAGTATATGCCCTTTCAGCCGCTGGCTGTAGTACACGAGACTGCGGACGGCGAATGGTACTACGTGCTGTTTGACGGATTCGGCGGATGGGTGCAGAAAAAGTACGTCGCTTTCTGCGACAGCCGCGAGGAATGGCTTGAGCGTTCAGAGCCCGAGGATTTTCTCGTAGTCACGGGAAGAGAGCTGCGTCTGCAGTACGACGAGAAATGCCGTGCCCTTTCAAATCAGCTCATCCCCATGGGCACAAAGCTTCCCCTGGTGAAGAGGACCGATGCGCCGCGATTCATAAATGACCGCGACACCGCAGGATGCTATATAGTAAAGCTTCCCGTGAGGGGAAATGACGGCAGGATAACCGACAGATACTCGCTTATATCCGAAAAGGAAGATGTACATATCGGGTATCTTGAATACACATCAAAGAATGTGGTCGATCTTGCCATGAAGCGCTACGGCGACCGCTACGGCTGGGCAGGCCTGGGTTATTCTAACGACTGCTCGGGCATCACCGATGAGATCTTCAGGTGCTTCGGGATAAAGCTGCCGAGAGTAAGCTCGCAGATAGGCGCTGTGAATGCGGTAAAGAACTTCGATGTGACAGGGTATACCGATGAGGAGAAGCTTGAACTGCTGAAGACCGTTCCCGCAGGCACGGTGCTCTATATCAGGGGACATATCATGATATATCTCGGTATGAAGGAAGGCACTCCCTTCTGCATAAGTGCGGCAGGCACGTATTACGATGACGAGGGAGACGCCTATGAAGTAAACTGCGTCACCATAAACGATATGACACAGACATACCGCAAGAGCGGAAATACATGGCTCACCGACCTTGCGGGCGTGATAATAGTATAACTAAAGCAGTTTTGCACAGGCAAATGAAAGGGGCTGTAAAAAAACACGCCCCCGAAAATAAAGAATGAAAAGCCATTCCCTAAAACCAAACTGCAAGAACAGACCATAAATCA
>CACZPE010000389.1 GCA_902782875.1 uncultured Ruminococcus sp.
CACATCAAAGGAGCACACCTTCGGCACGGATGCGTTCCTGCTCGCCGATTTCGCAAAGGCGCGGCGAAAGGATATCGTTGTCGATCTCGGCACGGGCTGCGGTATAATAGCGGTGCTGATAAAGCTGCGGTACGGCTCTGCTGATGTATGGGGCGTGGATATCATGCCGCAGGCGATAGACCAGTTCGAGCAGACAGTACGGGATTCAGCCCTTGAAAACGTGCATCCTGTACTATCTGACATAAAGGCGATAGACAGCACGCTCCCGCTGGGACGGTGCGATCTTGTCACCTGCAATCCCCCTTACAAGGCGGCTGGTGCAGGCATAATAAGTGACACCGATGCAGAGAAGGCTGCTCGCCATGAGACCATGTGCACCATAGATGATATATGCGCCGCATCCGCAAGGCTGCTGCGCTACGGTGGGCGGCTGTGCCTCTGCAACAGGCCGGAGCGTCTGGCGGATATGATATGTGCGATGCGTGCTGCCGATATAGAGCCCAAGCGTCTGCGATTCGTGGCAAAGAACGAGCAGACACCGCCGTGGCTTTTCCTGCTCGAGGGCAGAAGAGGCGGCAAGCCCTTCATGAATGTGGAGAGCACGCTGTATATGACCTCCGACGGCATATCTCCGGAGCTCAGGATGATATACGGCCAGAGCTGATGCCATATATGGCATCACGATGCGGAATATCCGTATCGCAGCAAAAATTTGCGAAAAAGTATTTACAAATCGGTTACGATGTGCTATAATATGATGTGCGATGTTCTAAGTGTGGTAGCGGCACATTGCCGGTATCGGATGCAGTACACCGGAATACTACTTTCAGAGAGGTTTAGATAATGTCCTACAAGATCAATACCAAATGCGTTCAGGCAGGATATACTCCTAAAAACGGTGAGCCCAGGGAGATACCCATAATACAGTCTACCACCTTCAAGTATGACACCAGTGAGGATATGGGCAAGCTGTTCGACTTGGAAGCATCGGGTTATTTCTACTCACGTCTGCAGAACCCTACCTGCGATATGGTCGCAGCCAAGATAACAGAGCTTGAGGGTGGTACTGCAGGTATGCTCACATCATCCGGTCAGGCTGCGAATTTCTTCGCACTGTTCAATATATGCGAGACAGGCTCTCATATAGTGGCATCCTCCTCCATATACGGCGGCACGTTCAATCTCATCGCTGTCACTATGGCTAAGATGGGCATAGATGTCACCTTCGTTGCACCCGACTGCACAGAGGATGAGCTCAACGCTGCATTCAGGGACAATACAAGGGCTGTATTCGGCGAGACTATCGCAAATCCCGCTCTTACCGTGCTTGATATAGAGAAGTTTGCAAAGGCTGCTCATGCACATAATGTTCCCCTTATCGTGGACAATACGTTCCCCACTCCCGTATTCTGCCGTCCTATCGAATGGGGCGCAGACATCGTGACACATTCCACCACCAAATATATGGACGGTCACGGCTCATGTATCGGCGGTGCGATCGTCGACTCCGGCAAGTTCGACTGGCTGGCAAATGCTGATAAGTACCCCGGTCTGTGCAAGCCCGATGAATCATATCACGGCATCGTATATGCAGAGAAGTTCGGACAGGGCGGCGCTTTCATAACCAAGGCCACCGCACAGCTCATGAGAGACTTCGGATGCACACAGTCTCCCCAGAGCGCATATCTCCTCAATGTAGGTCTTGAATCCCTGCATCTGAGGATAGCACGCCATTTCGAGAACGGTCTTGCAATGGCACAGTTCCTTGAGTCTCATCCCAAGGTAAAGTCCGTGAACTTCACCCATCTCAAGGGCGGCAAGTACTATGACACCGCTATGAAGTATCTCCCCGAGGGCGGATGCGGCGTAGTATCCTTCGAGCTCAACGGCGGCAGAGCCGAGGCAGAGAGCTTCATGAAGAAGCTTCGCCTCATAGCTATAGAGACACACGTTGCCGATGCAAGGAGCTGCTGTCTCAATCCCGCTACTTCTACTCACCGTCAGCTTACGGATAAGCAGCTTGAAGAAGCAGGCATCCCCGCAGGTCTCATACGTCTTTCCTGCGGCATCGAGGACAAGGCTGACCTCATCGCAGATGTAGAGCGCGCACTCTCTTAATTAGAACTTTAATAAAAAAATGCACCGCAATAGCATACACTTTTAGTCAATTGTGCTACATAGCTAAAAAAATGTGAATAAGTTTATGCAAGTTTTTTTGGTCAAAGCGGTTGTTGTTTTACAAATAATATGTTATAATAATCATAAATCTATGGGAGCCGGACGGTGTATGTCGCCCTGTGAGGAGATATGCGCCCGTCAGACCGTTGACAGGCGGCTTCATACGGAATATGGAGGTTTATTTATATGGAAGGTGCAGGATTCCTCAAAACGGTCTCGTTCGGCGGATTTGATAAAAAGGATGTTCTCCAGTATGTTGATAAACTCAATACTCAGATCTATACGTTAGAAAATGAGCTCAAGGACACCAAGGCTCTGCTTGAATCAAGCGGTGCAGGCGGCACTGAGGCTGCTGAGAAGTATGAAAAGCTCCTCAATGAGAACAGAGCTACCATCACTGAGCTCCAGACCAATAACGAATCACTCAAGAACCAGCTCAAGAATACAGAAGATGAGTCTGCTGAGAAGGACAAGGAAATAGCAGACCTCAAGGCTAAGCTCGCCGCTATGGAGGACGAGCTCATAGAAGCCAAGAACAAGGCAGCTGCCGCTTCTACCGCAGAGAACAATGCGATGGATCTTTCCAACGTATTCCTCGAGGCTCAGAAGTCCGCTGCTTCGATAGTAACCAACGCTAAGGAAAATGCAAGAAAGATGGACGAGGATGCGAGAAAGCTCGCTAATCAGGTCGTTGATGATGCTAACTCCAAGGCTTCCACTATCGTTAAGAGCGCAGACGAAAAGGCTATCAAGATCGTTACCGATGCAGAGACCAGATCCGAACAGCTCCGCACTGCTTCCGACAATATGAAGGCAGTAGTACTCGCAGAAGTTGAAGAGATCGCTGCAAGCGTAAACCAGATCAAGGGCATACTCGATCACTTCACCGTTGACGGTCTCGCTAAGATCACCGAGACTTCACAGCTTCTCGCTACTACCGAGCAGACCCTCAAGAAGAACGGTATCCCTCAGTTCACTGCTCCCAAGGCTAAGGTTCCTCAGCCTCAGGCACAGCCCAAGCCCATCGGTCAGGCTCCCGTACAGCCTCAGAGACCTATACAGCCCCAGGCTCCTGTTCAGCCTCAGGCACCTGTACAGCCCCAGGCACAGGCTCAGCCCCAGGCTCCCGTACAGCCCCAGCAGCCCAAGCCCGCTCCTCAGCCGCAGCCCAAGCCTGTTATCCAGGATGCAGCAGCAGCTCTTCAGGCAGCACAGGCAGCAGCAGTACAGCCCAAGCCCGCTCCTCAGCCCCAGGCACAGGCACAGCCTCAGCAGCCCAAGCCCGCTCCCAAGCTCAATGGCTTCGGTTTTGATATGAGCGAGATAGAGGCACTTGCTAAGAGCGTAGAGGCTACCGCTACCAAGGGCAAGCCCGTTGATGACGGCTACGACGGCAACGTTGACCCCAAGCACATCAAGCTTTCCAAGATGTAATATACTCTGCACTCCCCTTGCGGGAGTGCAGTTTTTGCGCTTTTACAGGGGTATTCCCCAAAAATAGCTATCGTTTGTGATAAATTTAGCAAAACCCCTTGAAAAATATATTCAGATAGGGTATAATAATAAAGTAAATCATATGCACGAACGTGCATTTATGGAGGTATATAAATGTCAAGATTAGTTTCTGCAAAGGACATGCTTAACAAGGCTCTTGCAGGCCACTATGGTGTTGCTCAGATCAACATCAACAATCTCGAATGGACTAAGGCTGTTCTTACCACTTCCCAGGAGCTCCAGGCTCCCGTTATCCTCGGTGTTTCCGAGGGTGCAGGCAAGTACATGACAGGCTTCAGAACAGTAGCTGCTATGGTAGAGGCAATGATGGACTCCCTCGATATCACAGTTCCCGTTGCTCTTCACCTTGACCACGGCACATTCAACGGTGCTAAGGCTTGCATCAACG
>CACZPE010000390.1 GCA_902782875.1 uncultured Ruminococcus sp.
GCGGCTCGCCTATACCCATCAGCACTATGCTGTCGGCGTGCCTGCCGCTCTCCTCCTCCGCGCGGTATATCTGAGAGAGTATCTCCGACGCGGAAAGGTCACGCCTGAACCCTGCTATGGTCGATGCACAGAAGGTGCATCCCATCTTGCAGCCTACCTGTGTGGAGACACATATGCTGTTTCCGTGATTGTATTCCATGAATACAGTCTCCACATGATTGCCGTCAGGCAGTTCGTAAAGGTATTTTATAGTAGGATCCTTCCTTGACTCGAGCTTTCTGACTATCTTGAGCTCAGGTATGAAGTATCTTTCTTCCAGTTTATCCCTCAGTGCCAGTGACAGATCGGTCATCTCAGCTATTGAGCGGACCTTTTTCTCATGTAGCCATGAGAATATCTGCTTTGCCCTGAATTTTTTCTCCCCGATATCCGCAAGGGCATCGGAAAGCTCCTCAAAGGACATCGACAGTATATCTATTTTTTCACCATTCTGCATATATAAAAGCCGTCGCAGTCCTCTCTGAATATCACCTGTTCAAACTGCTTCTCGAACGGGTGTTCCTCTGTGAATCTGTCGGTCACCCCGCCGTTTTCGGCAGGCTCGACCGTACAAGTCGAATATATGATAGTTCCGCCCGACGGCAGATACTCAGCCGATGTGCTCAGTATGCTGTACTGCAGCTCGGGAAGCCCCTCCACCTCGCTGTGCGGCTTGTAGCGTATCTCGGGCTTGCCCGAAACGCCGTACCCCGAACAGGGCACATCACACAGTATCTTGCTGGGATGGTACGAAGCGAGCTTTTCGCTGAACACCGCACCGTCATTGACCATGACCTCGATATCGTCAAAGCCCAGCCTTGCAGCCTCGCGGCGTATGAGCCCCGCGCGTCTTTCGTACAGCTCGCAGGATATGACCTTTGCACCTCTCTGCGCCATAGTAAAGCTCTTGCCGCCGGGTGCCGCGCATATATCAAGTATCACATCGCCGCTTTCCGCCTGCATCGAATCAGCGCACATCTGCGAGGACAGTCCCTGTACATAGAACAGTCCGTCCCTGAATGACGGGACATCGAACTCGGTCCTGCCAAGCTTTATGCTGTCCTCCACAGGCCCTGCCGACGGCTGAAGCCCTTCGTCGGCAAGCTGTTTAATAAGCTCTGCGGTGGTGGTCTTACGTGTATTTGTGCGTATATATGTATCGGGTACCGCATCAAGACGGCCCAGCCATATCAGAGTATTCTCCATGCCGTATGCGCCGCTCACCCTGCGGATAAGGTCGTCGGGCACGGAGTATTCTACGCTCAGTCTGTCGCATTCATCGCCTTTTACGGGCGGTATCTTCTTTCCGTCGCGTATAAAGGAGCGCAGTATACCGTTCACCATAGTACCTGCAGACGCAAATCTCAGCTTCTTTATCAGCTTTACGGATTCGTTCACTGCCGCACTGTCGGGAACGTTCATATACAGTATCTGGCACAGCCCCATAAGGAGCACGGTATACACAGGCTTGTCCAGCTTCTCGGGCGGCTTCTTTGAATAAGCCCTGAGGATATGCACAAGTGTGAGCCGTCTCTCGGTACAGGTGAGCGTCAGCTTTGCCGCAAACGCCTGATCCTCCGCGGAAAGACCGTTAAGCCCCTTGAGCAGCAGATTGGAATAGGCGCTGTCCTCTATGCGGCGTATGCAGTGATAAGCCGCCTCTCTTGCGGTCACAGCTTGTTTCCTCTCAGGTAGTCGGCAGTTTTCATGCGCTTGCCGCCGTCGGCCTGTACCTCGGTAAAGGTGATGCCGTAGCCGTCGCCGCATACCACGGTAAGATCGGTCTTGTCCGCGATCTCACCTGCGGGCAGGTCGTAGTGAACGCCCTTGAGCGTGCTCCTGTAGACCTTGAGCCGTCTGCCTGCCAGTTCTGTCACAGCACAGGGCCATGATGAGAGGCCTCTTATCTGATCGTGTATCTGCTGTGCTGTCTTAGTATAATCTATCGGACACAGCGCCTTTGTAAGCATAGGCGCATATGTGGAATCTGCATCATTCTGCGGCACAGGATCGAGGGTGCCGTTCTCAAGCGCTTCAAGTGTGCGTTCAAGCACCTTTGCACCGATCTCCGCGAGCCTGTCGTGAAGCTCGTCTGCGGTCTCGTCCTTACCTATCAGAGTTGACTCGGATATGAGCATATCGCCCGTATCGAGTCCCTCCGCCATCTGCATGGAGGTAACGCCCGTCTCCTTTTCGCC
>CACZPE010000391.1 GCA_902782875.1 uncultured Ruminococcus sp.
CTTCACATGGGTAAAATACGGCAAGCCCGATGTTTCCATGTGTCTCAACGCTTCCCTCGCAGGTCTTGTCGGTGTAACGGCAGGCTGTGACGTAGTAGACTGCACAGGTGCAGCAATCATAGGTATCGTAAGCGGTCTTCTCGTTCCCTTCGGCATCTGGTTCCTCGATTATGTGCTCCATATAGACGATCCCGTTGGTGCGGTTGCAGTACATATGCTCAATGGTATCTGGGGTACTATAGCAGTAGGTCTTTTCGCAAATCCCGCTGTTCCCTCATATGCAATAGAGAGTGCAAACGGCCAGCAGCTCGCAGGTCTCTTCTACGGCGGCGGTGTTCAGCTTCTCGGTCTCCAGCTTCTCGCAGTACTCACGGTTGGTATATGGACAGCAATATGCATAACCATTACATATCTTGCAATAAAGAAGTTCGCAGGTCTGCGTGTAACAGCTCACGAAGAGGTTGTTGGTCTCGATATCGAAGAGCACGGTCTTGCAAGCTCCTACTCGGGCTTTGTTATGGCAGTTGATACAGACAGCTACATCGCAGCAGGCGAGCCTGTTCCTATGGAAAAGGCTGTCGAACTCTCCTACGAACCCACAGTTCACGAATCCTTCGGCGAATCCAAATTCTCGCAGGTATCCATCATATGCAGACAGAGCCGCTTTGAAGCTCTCAAGACAGCTCTTGCAGATATCGGCGTAGAGGGTCTTACCACGACTCAGGTCCTCGGTTCCGGCAAGCTCAGCAAGGCTACAAGCTACTACAGAGGTTCGCCCGTAGAGTCCTCCCTCGTTCCCAAGGTAAAGGTCGATGTTGTAGTATGCAAGGTTCCTGTAAAGGAAGTCATAGAGACTGCAAGGAACGCTCTGTACACCGGTCATGTCGGCGACGGAAAGATATTCGTCTACAATGTACGTGATGTCATAAGGGTACGCACAGGCGAGATCGGATATGACGCTCTGCAGGACAGCGTATAATGAATATTTAATAGTATAAAATTTCATATCCCGATTTTCTGCCCCCATTATAAATCTGCTTAATATTGTATATATACGGATATAAATTTTGTACAGTTGTATAAAAATGCAGGAAATGGATATATTTCCTGCATTTTTATCTTGACATTATTTCATTTTGGTATTAAAATATCATCAGAAAGGGAGTTGATGTGATGAGATTTACAAAAATGCAGGGCATAGGAAATGACTATATATATGTCAACTGCTTTGAAGAAACAATAAAAGATCCCGAGAGCCTCTCCGTAAAGATCAGCGACAGACACTTCGGCATAGGCTCGGACGGTCTTGTAATGATAATGCCGTCGGAATGTGCCGATCTGCGGATGCGCATATTCAATGCGGACGGCAGCGAAGCAAAAATGTGCGGCAATGCTTCGAGATGCATAGGCAAATACGCCTATGAGCGCGGCCTTGTAAGAAAGGATTCCGTCACTCTCGAGACCAACAGCGGCATAAAGGTGCTTCATCTTGATATAAATAACGATACCGTGCGGAGCGTCACGGTGGATATGGGCAAGGCAGTATTCGATCCTAAGCTCATACCCGCAGTATCCGCTGAACCGCTGATAAGCCATCCGCTTGTTGTAGACGGACGTCAGTACGAGATCACTGCAGTATCCATGGGAAACCCCCATTGTGTAGTTTTCGGCGATGATCCTGACAAGATCCCTCTTGAAACTGTCGGCCCGTTATTTGAACATCACTCCCTTTTTCCCGACAGAGTAAACACGGAATTTGTACAGGTCATATCAAGAGACAAGCTTAAAATGCGCGTATGGGAACGCGGCTCGGGTGAAACTCTCGCCTGCGGCACAGGCGCATGCGCATCGGCTGCGGCGGCTGTCATCAACCGTTATGCCAACGTTAACAAAGAGATATGTATGCAGCTCAGGGGCGGAGAGCTTTTCATAACAGTATCCGACGAAATGGACGTATCCATGAGAGGCCCTGCAGAATTTGTATTTGACGGTGAAACAGAGGTATAAAAAATGGTACAGATAAACGAAAACTTCCTTTCCATGGAAAAGAACTATCTTTTCAGCGAGATAGCATCAAGACTTTCGGTATACAAAAAGAACAATCCCGACAAACCGCTTATCAGGATGGGCATAGGCGACGTTACCCTGCCGCTGGCGCCTGCAGTTGTGACTGCTATGAAAAAAGCAGCAGATGAGATGGGCGTCAAGGAGACCTTCAGGGGTTATGACGATTCGGGAGCAGGTTATGATTTTTTAAGGGAGGCTGTCAGCGGCTATTATAAAAAGCTTGGCGCAGATATATCCCCCGATGAGATAAGGATAAACGACGGTGCAAAAAGCGACTGCGGAAATATAACCGATATATTCGGCAACGACAATACCATACTTCTCACCGATCCCGCATATCCCGTATACATAGATTCAAACCGCATAGCAGGCAGAAAGATCATATTCGCACATTCCACAGAGGAAAACGGATTTGCTGCTATGCCCGATTCAAGCGTACACGCAGATATAATCTATCTCTGCTCGCCGAACAATCCCACAGGCTCGGTATATACCGCAAAGCAGCTTGAAACATGGGTGGATTATGCACTTTCAAATGAAGCAGTTATCATTTTCGACAGTGCATATGAAGCATTTATCACCGACAGCACACTGCCCAGAAGCATATACTGCATCAAAGGCGCTGAAAAATGCGCGATAGAAATGTGCTCGCTTTCAAAGACCGCAGGCTTTACGGGCGTGCGCTGCGGATATACAGTAATACCCGGAAAGCTCACCGTAACTTCCTCAGACGGTCAGGAAATACGCCTGTGCGATATGTGGGCACGCAGACAGGGCACCAAATTCAACGGTGTATCCTATCCCGTACAGCGCGCTGCTGAAGCTGTTTTCTCAGATGAGGGACAGAAGCAGATCAAAGAAAATATCGCATACTATCAGCGCAATGCCATGCTTATCGCCGATACCCTGAAGGAGCTTGGCATACCCTTCACAGGCGGCATAAACTCACCGTATATATGGCTCAGATGCCCTGATAATATGAGCGGATGGGAATTCTTTGATCATCTGCTTAATAATATCCAGGTAGTCGGTACTCCCGGAGAGGGATTTGGAATAAACGGCAAAGGCAGATTCAGACTCACGGCTTTCAACAGCTATGAGAACACAAAAGAAGCAATGCAGAGACTTAAAAACCTGCTCAGATAAAACCTATGCGCCATATCCGTTATACAGATATGGCGCATATTTTTTTATCACGCAGTGATAGTCATAGCCAAAGCATAATCCCTGACGTGTCTACACAGGCGATATCAGTCAAACATAGCCGAAGCATCATTCAGCAGTTCTATTATGCCAAGATGCTGGGGACAGACAGATTCACACTGGCCGCAGGCTACACAGTCCTTTGCCTTGCCGCCGCTCGCAGTGGCAGCATTGTAGAAGTTCTTCGGTCTCCATGCGGTATTATCAAGCCTCATTGCATTCACAGCCCTGAATATATCGGGAATACTTATCTCCATAGGGCATCCGTCGGTACAGTAGCGGCATGAGGTGCATCCTATGAGAGGAGTATTGCGCATTATTCCCCTGACTCTTGTCACAGCCGCCTGCTCCGTTTCGGAAAGAGGCTCAAAGCTCTTAAATGTTGCAAGATTATCATCCATCTGCTCTTCGGTAGACATGCCCGAAAGCACAGTCATAACTCCGGGCAGCGACGCTGCAAATCTCAGCGCCCAGGAAGCAGCCGACCTGTCGGGAGATACCTCTCTGAACACGGC
>CACZPE010000392.1 GCA_902782875.1 uncultured Ruminococcus sp.
CCCTGAGAATACGGCTGTTCTGCGCTGTGTGATGGATATGGTAAAGTCGGGCAATGCCGTTGCAGTGCCGGGAAATCACGATGTAAAGCTCCTGAAATACCTGCAGGGAAAGAATATCTCCATGACCCACGGTATAGATATCACCATTGCTCAGACAGAAAAAGAGGGTGAGGCTTTCAGGGAGGAGGTAAAGACCTTCATAGACGGACTGATAAGCCATTATGTGCTTGATGACGGAAAACTCGTCATTGCTCATGCGGGGCTCAGACAGGAGTATATCGGCAGAGCTTCGTCAAGAGTGCGCGACTTCTGCCTTTACGGCGAGACCACAGGCGAGACGGATTCCTACGGACTTCCTGTGCGTCTTGACTGGGCAGCCGACTACAGGGGACGTGCCTGTGTGGTTTACGGCCATATAGCAGGTACAGAGACAAAATATCTCAACGGCACGGTATGTATTGATACAGGCTGTGTATACGGCGGAAAGCTGACTGCATACCGCTGGCCCGAGAAGGAGTGCGTGAGCGTTGACGCACTTAGGACCTACTACGAGCCCGAGAGACCGCTTGATGCTGCGGAGGATACAGAGGATATCGGCGATATGCTCACAGCGGGCGATGTGAACGGGAAGATGCATATAACAACAGGTCTGATACCGTCTGTGGATATACATGAGAACAATACCGCAGCTGCACTTGAGGTCATGTCGCGCTTTGCGGCGGATCCTCACTGGCTGATATATCTCCCGCCTACTATGTCGCCGTGTGAGACAAGCCCGGAGGACGGTTTCCTGGAGCATCCTGCAGAGGCATTCGCGTACTACAGGGACAGGGGAGTAAAGAATGTCATATGCGAGAAAAAGCATATGGGCTCGCGTGCGGTGATCGTGATCTGCAGAGATGCGGATGCTGCCGCAGGGCGTTTCGGCGTGAGTGACGGTACGAGGGGCATAATATACACAAGGACAGGCAGGCGTTTCTTTGATGATGAGGATATCGAGAAAGTGCTCCTTGACAGACTTGGGGATGTGCTTGAGAAAACAAACTTCTGGGGCGATTTCGACACAGACTGGGTATGCCTTGATACGGAGCTCATGCCCTGGTCGGAGAAGGCTCGCGGACTGATACAGTCTCAGTACGCTCCTACGGGCAATGCTGCCGATGTGAGCCTTGCGGCTGCTGTGAAAGCTCTTGAGAAGGTGTGCGCAGGGAAGAATACCGCATTCGCAGTAAGCGATACCACATCAGGTCAGAATGTCGATACTGCCGCACTTCTTGCACGCTTCAGGCAGAAGCATGCGGATATAAAACAGTATATATCCGCATACAGGGAGTACTGCTGGACAGTAAATGATGTGAATGATATCAGGATCGCACCGTTTCATATACTCGCATGTGAGGGGCAGACCTTTACGGACAGGACTCATCTTTTCCATATGGATATGATCAGCAAGTACATCACGGGTAAGGACCCGGTATTCATAGAGACACCGTATATCACAGTGGATACGGAGGATGCGGACAGCGTCTCTGACGGCGTGAAATGGTGGACGGAGCTCACCGCATCAGGCGGCGAGGGCATGGTAGTCAAGCCGGATACCTTTGTGTGCAGGAATAACGGAAGGCTTCTGCAGCCTGCGGTAAAGTGCAGGGGACATGAGTATCTGCGCATAATCTACGGCGCGGAGTATGACAGCGAGGAGCATCTTGTAAGACTGAAAAAGCGTTCTCTATCGCGCAAGCGTTCACTTGCACTCAGGGAGTTTTCTCTCGGCGTTGAGGCACTTGCACGCTTTGTAAAGGCAGAGCCGCTCTACAGGGTGCATGAGTGCGCGTTCGGTGTACTTGCACTTGAGAGCGAGCCCGTTGATCCCAGACTCTGATAGATCAGCGATAGACAAAAAAATAACAGAGCATAAAAATATCCGCAAATATGTACTTTGCGGATACTTTGTTTATTATTCTCTTAGTTATTCTTTTAGCAGGCACAACACGCAATAAATGATTCTGACTTATAATTCTGTTGTGCCTGCGCACAGGTTATTACTGTTCTTCTGTCTGCTCGGATGTATCCTCTGCCGCTTCGGGGATCTCGCCTGTCTTTATCGCTGCTATGGAGTAGTAAGCAGGCTTTGCCTTGAAGGACTTGTCGAATATCAGCGGCTGCTGGGCATTTCTCCAGCTTCTGTCATCGGTGATGCCCCAGAATATCATAGCTGATACATGATCTCTGTGAGAGTATATCGAATTCACAATGCCGCTGTAGTATTCCGCCTGAGCGTCAAAGTACATATCCCTTGTGCCGGTGGGTACTGTGGCATCGAGCTCCGTTACCTGTATATCAAGTCCGAGCTCGGAATATACATCCAGCGCATGATCATACATAGCTACAGACGGGAATGCGTCCGAGCCCTTGCGGACATCGAGATGAGACTGCATGCCGATGCCGTCTATGATGCCCTTTTCCTTGAAATCGGCAGCCATTGCGGCGATAGCCTTGAGCTTGCCGTCCATATACTCGTTATAGTCGTTGTAGTAGAGCTTGCAGCCCTCGGGAGCGTACTTTCTTGCAAAGGTGAATGCATACTCTATGAATGAGTTGTCGCCGTATACCTGCACCCACATGGAGCGGTCGCCGCCCTCCTTGAGCGTGCCGGGCTTGCGGGGCTTGCCGTCCTCGAGCCATGCTTCGTTGACTACATCGCAGGCATAGAATTCGATATCGGGATATTCAGCGGTGAGTGTCTCAAAGAAATGCTTTATATAGTTCTCCATACGTATGGTCATCTTTTCCTTGGATACCCATTCGCCCTCGGGGTCAAAGCCCTCCTTGAAGAACCACAGAGGAGTCTGCGAATGCCATACCAGAGTATGTACGCGCATGGGGACCTTGTTCTCACGGCAGTATTCGAGTACGGGCTTTGCAGCAGCAAAGGACACGCATACATCCTCATCATTGCCTGTCTCTTCATAGAGTGCGAGAGTAGCGTCTCTGTCAAGCACATAGTCGGGCTTCATCTCGTTGCCCGTAGTGATGCTTGCGGTGAAATGCTTC
>CACZPE010000393.1 GCA_902782875.1 uncultured Ruminococcus sp.
CATTTCAGGCCCTATAGCTTTGCGTCACACGGTTTCCCGTGCTTTGCCTTTGTTATTCTGTTATAAGCATTATATAATATTTTATAGCACTTGTCAAGCGGTTATACGATATTTACCCCTGAAAAATGAAAGATTTACATATTTGACAATTTATGAACAAATATATGTATATATTTACTAAATGCGTTGTAAAACGATGATGATAGTCGAATCAAGCTACCGTGCCGCAAATCCAACCGTCCTCATAAAATAAATCTGCGAGGAGGCGGTCGGCACTGCCGACCGAAGTGGGTGCAGGCTCAGCCTGCCTGCCGACCGGCATTTTGTTCTTGATTATATGAGAGATATCTGTTATAATGTAAAAAATGACAGCAGGGAGATGGTATAATGAGCGAGATCATACAGATAAACGAAAACACATGGCGTATCGAGGACGACGGAGTGCGGATGTTCCTCCTGCAGGGGACAGAGAGGGCTCTGCTGATAGATTCGGGAATGAATATCCACAATGCTAAGGATATAGCATCAGGGCTGACTGAGCTCCCGCTGTCGCTTCTCAATACTCATGCGGATATAGATCATATCGGCAGCAACGAACAGTTTGACAGCTTCTTTATGCATCCCGATGAGGAGCCTGTATACCGTCAGTCGGGAAAAAAGGGCGCCATAATCCCCGTGCGCGAGAGAGACCTGATAGATCTCGGGGAGCGGCCGCTTGAGATAATACATCTGCCGGGACATACCCCCGGGAGCATCGCCGTGCTTGACGAAAACGCCCGCGTGCTTATAAGCGGCGATCCTATACAGCAGCACGGATATATATTCATGTTCGGCGAGCATCGCAGCATAACGGACTATATCGCAGGGCTTGAGCATCTTGAGGAGCATATGGGCAGATTTGACGAGATATGGCCGTCTCACGGGGATATACCCGTTTCTCCCGGAATTGTCGCCAAGCTGCGTGACGGGGCAAAGGATATCCTTGAGGGCAGGCTGACGGGAATGCCTAAGGAGATATTCGGCAGGACGGTACTGGTATACGATCTCGGGATCTGCGTAATGCTTTATGACAGGTGATAAAGGAGGAGAAATATGGCTTTTTTACAGGTGCAGTTCTTTTCACGTACACTGGTAGTGGCATCATCGGTGAATGTCATTCTGCCCGAACCCGCACAGGGGATAGGCATCGGTTCAAATTCCGAGAAGAAACTCCCTAAGGTGCTGTATCTTCTGCACGGTTACAGCGACGACCATTCCATATGGATGCGTCGCACTTCTGTAGAGAGATATGCGGCGGAGCATGACCTGGCAGTGATCATGCCTGCGGTAAATCACAGCTTTTACTCCAATGAGAAAAACGGAGAGAGATACTGGGATTATATCAGCGAGGAGCTGCCGGAGGTATGCCACCGCTTTTTCCGCCTGAGCGAAAGGCCCGAGGATACCTATGTGGCAGGGCTCAGTATGGGCGGTTACGGTGCGATGCGCCTTGCACTGACACATCCCGGGCGCTTTGCCGCGGCTGCGAGCTTCAGCGGCGCGGTGGATATTGCCGATATGATAAGAAACTCCCCGGATAGAGCCAACTGGGAGCGCGTATTCGGCGACACGGATATCACAGGCACCGATGCTGATACCATGTATCTTATGAAGAAAAACGCCTCCGCCGCACATAAGCCAAGGCTGTATATAAGCTGCGGCACAGCCGATTTCCTTTATCCCCTGCACGGCAGGTTCGTATCTTCTCTGAAGGACTTCGGATGGGATGTCACTGACTATGAGAAAGAGGGAGCCGTGCATGAGTGGGGCTTCTGGGATGAGCAGATAAAGGCGTTTATCGACTTTATCTATAAGTAAGGACAGACTATGGACAACAGAGCTTTATGGGCCCGCGCCCGTGATGAACTGACAGAGGCTCTTGCAAGTCTGGGATATCCCGAAGAGCTGGGGGATATGATAGCAAAGTATATCGGCAGCCCTAAGGGGATAAAGCGCATGACATCATATCTGAGGCTTGCCAGACCCGACAAGATGGAGCTTATCGCCGATGAAATGATATCGGTGAAGAGCGATATCGACAGATGGCGCGAGAGGATAGAGAGCAGAGAGGCAAACATAGCCTACAACGAGATGCTCAACAGAGGGCTTGACGAGGAAGACGAGAACAAGCCTATGTTCTGATAAGGAGAACATCAATGAAAAAATGTTTCGCTTTTGTACTTTCCGCCCTGCTTATTTCATCATGCACTGCTCCCGCAGCAGACATACCGCGCAATGATGACAATACCGTCGATTCTGCATATAAAGATGCAAAGCAGCTTGCAAAGCCTGTGCTGCCCGCGATAGCACCGTACCCCAATGGTGAGTACAGTTCTAATGCATACTCGCAGTGGGAACGCAGTTTAAGAGCTGTTCACGAGCAGCCCGAAGGCTTTGACAGAGGCGTCCCCGAATTCTGTGCCGTATCCGTTCCTGTTTTTCTTGGTGATGATCAGAAAATCAATCCGATGTATTCACCGATAAGTATGTATATGTCTCTGGCTATGTGTGCAGAGATCACAGACGGCAATACACGCAAACAGCTGCTCGATGTGCTGCACACTGAAGATATACAGGATCTGCGCACACGCGCCTCATCAATATGGAAGTCGTGCTATAACGATGACGGCATGATAAAGTGCGTGATAGCCAATTCAGCATGGATAGATGATAATATAACAGTGAAAGAGGGATCTTTCGGTACCCTTGCGGATAATTACTACGCTTCTGTATTTACGGGAGAAATGGGCACGGAAAAATTCAATAAGGCGATGCAGAAGTTTTTCAGTGAAGGCACCGACGGACTTCTTGACAACAGTACAGGCAGCATCAATACCTCACCTGAGGATGCGCTGGTACTTGCTTCTACCATATCGTTCAGTGGTTCGTGGGAATATGAATTTTTGGAGGAGAGGACCGAGAGAGGCACATTTCACGCAAAAGACGGTGACATGGAATGTGATTTCATGAATGATTCGGTGAAAATGGTATATTATTACGGCGACAGCTTTAAATATATCGTTCTGCCGTTTGACGGGGACTGTCGTATGCGGCTGATACTCCCCGACAAGGGCA
>CACZPE010000394.1 GCA_902782875.1 uncultured Ruminococcus sp.
AGGGCAGATGGTGATATAATCAGGTCAAACGATCATCGGGGAAATACTATGAAAAAATATATCATCGAAACAATAAAATATGTGCTGGTTTTTCTCCTTACGGCGGCTTTGCTGTTTCTGTTTCTTGAGGGCTGTGCCCTTATCCCCCGCTCTGCCGTCAGGGAGAATATGCTCTCCTCCGCGGAGTATTTCAGCGATACGCCGCTGTTTTACGACAGGCTGCTCAATGCTGACTCCACAAGGGTCGATAACTATGCGGACTGCATCACAGTGTCAATAGCATGGGGCTTTGACGAGAACGACCCTCTCGGGAGCACTATGCGCTCGGCGTATTACAAACAGGAGGACAGGAATGTAAACGACTGCTTTCTTGAGGGCATTAACGAAAGCAGAGAGCCCTATACAGAGTATATCCGCTACTGGCACGGCTCCGCAGCAGTTGTAAGGCTCATGCACCTTTTCACGGACATAAAGGGCATACGTGTATGCGCCACAGTGCTGGTGTGGATACTTACAGCACTTCTTATACTTCTGCTCGTAAAGTACAGACGTTTTTCCGAAGCGGTGTGTACCGCCGCCGCTCTTGCCTCTGTGAGCATATGGTTCGTGACCGACTGCATACAGAATACATGGTGCGTGGTGATAATGCTTACAGTATCGCCGATTTGCGTAATTCTGGCAGAGAAAGGGAAATATTCCTCCGTCTTCACATTGCTGTTTGTCAGCGGCATAGTCACGGCATTCTTTGATTTTCTCACAACAGAGACCATGACGATACTGTTCCCGCTGCGTCTGGTGATATCCATAAAGCGGCACAAAGACAGCGCACCGAAGGAGGATGCCCTTTACTGCATCAAATGCTGCTTTCTGTGGTTTGCAGGCTTCTGCCTTATGTGGATGTCAAAATGGCTCTGCGCCGCTGTGGTGCTTGATACCGATGTTATGCCCTATGTCACGGGGCATATAGAGGAGAGACTTTTTGACACAAGATACGAAAGTACTTTTACCTATCTTGCGGGAGCGCTGACAAGGAATATCGGGGAGCTGTTCCCCTTCGGGTATACGGGTATGGGCACCGTGGCAGGGATTATACTCGTCATCGCCCTGTGTTTCTATGTGTATGTGTTCCGCAGGGACGGCGCGGACAGGGGAACGCTTCTGCTGTTTGCCGCCCTCGGGGCAGTGGTATATATAAGATATCTGGTGCTGCACAATCACAGCTATCTGCACTACTTCTTCACCTACCGCGCGCAGGTGTCGGCAGTGCTTGCAGCAGGGCTGATATGCGCGGAGCTTACCGCAAAAAGGGCAGTACGGCCGTTATCGCCCTCAGCAGATACATCAAAGCGGAGAAGAAAAAATGGACAGAAGACCTGATATTTCATTCGTCATGCCCTGTCTCAACGAACAGGGCACAGTAGGCGGCTGCACAGATGAGGCGTTTGCCTTTATAAAATCCCACTCCCTGAGCGGAGAGGTCATAATAGCAGACAACGGCAGCACCGACGGCTCGGCTGATATCGCCCGTTCACACGGTGCAAGAGTCGTGAACGTGCCGCGGCGCGGCTACGGCAATGCTATAAGAGCAGGAATGGCGCACTCGCACGGCAAGGTCATAGTCATCGGCGACTGTGACAGCACATACGACTTTCTGCACGTTGAACGCTTCTATTACCCTCTTGCAAAGGGGATATGCGACGCTGTCATCGGCGACCGCACGGGCAAGGTCGAAAAGGGCGCAATGCCGCTCACACACAGGCTCGGTGCGCCGATACTGTCACTGTGCGGGCGCATACGCTTCAAAGTGAATATACGAGACTTTCACTGCGGTCTGCGCTCGGTAACGCGGGAGGCCGCAAAGAAAATGCGCCTTCGCACACAGGGAATGGAGTTTGCGACGGAATTCATCGCCGCCGCAAAGCGCGAAGGTCTCCGCATAGGGCAGACTCCTGCGGTGCTCAGACGATGCAGATGCGAAAGAAAGTCAAAGCTGCGCACCGTCCCCGACGGGTTCAGGCATTTGCTGTATATCCTGTTTAGTGATTATCCACAAAGACACTGACCAAGGATTGTGACTGCAACAGACAAAACAGACTTTACAAGCGGCATATACTATGGTATTATGTCTATAGTATGGGAAGTTATACTCAGATATACATTCCGAAAGGTGGGGACACTATGGACAGTATTGAAAGGACATTGAGCAGAAGTGTGGTAAAAAAGAGGGCAAGAGGCTTTATATCATGGCTTCTGTCCTGCTTTATGGTATTGCAGCTGATGCCCGTGCAGGTATCTGCGTTTACGGCGACTTTGGCAGGCGAGGAAGGCACTATTCATCCCGACGATACTATAAACTATGCTGACACAACATACTACATAGCTGTTAAGTACGAATATCTTGGCGGAGATCCTCCGGAAACCAAAACCTCATATATAAATGGCAGTCCAGGCAGCGCATATACAGTACTGAATATGACTACCACAAACTTCCCGGATGCCGTTCACACTGATGATTTCCAGTATTGGAATTACAAGGTAGAAGCAATATGCGGCTCTGTGGGAGATGAAAATGTCTCTGTTACACTTACCGCTGTATACGACCTGAAATATAATATCACCTATAACCTCAATGACAGCACCGCTGCCCCCGCATCAATAAATGATCAGGGCTACCCGACAACATACAGGCCCGGCACTGGGGCAACTCTCCCGACAGATGTGACAAGACCCGGATATAAATTCTGCGGCTGGTATCCCGATTCTGCCTGCAGTGATCCGCAGGTCACCGAGATAGCATCAACCGAGTCGGGGGACAAGGCGTTCTA
>CACZPE010000395.1 GCA_902782875.1 uncultured Ruminococcus sp.
ACTGCGATCTGATAAATGAGGTCGGGCACACAGCAGGCAAGGCTCAGAAGCAGTGCGGGTGCGAGATTTTTCTTAGTAAGTCCGAAACCAGTGAACTTCTCTTTTCTGTATAAGCAGACCGCTGTTATGCCGAGTCCTGCAAGTGCGAACTGTCCGCACACAGCGGCGAGGGCAACTCTCGGAAGTATGGGGCTTGTCTTGTCGTAAATAAATCCGCTGAACTGTTTGCCGAATACCACCATAATAAGTGTAAGTGCTGTGAATGTGATGACGCCTATGGCAATCACGTCGTGGTCAAGCTGTTTTTTTCTTTCTGCGGTCAGTCCTTGAATTGACTGTTTCATATTTGTGTTTCCTCCGTTTATAATACTTTTTCATTACCGATTTTTATTCGGCATGTCAGTATTATAAAGGAAATGAACACAAATATCAATAGGTTTATGCATAAGCTGCGATCAGACGTGCGTGAAATGCAGTTAAGCCTCTGTTATTGTAATTGTTTTTCGGTAATGTTTTAGCCTGCTGTACCTGTCTTACAATGTCTCCTTGAAAACTTCTTTATGCCTACTGTCGTAAAGAGCATGGCGTAAAGTTCTGCGACCTGTGCAGTGAGTTCCCTTGTGAGAGGATACCAGAGTTCATCTCATGGAATAAGGATATAATACCTCATTTGTCATATCTGAAGGATGAGTATGAAAGTCAGAAAAGTATAAGCCGACTGGAACAATAAAGCTATTGAGTATAAGGATAAATAATTAGTCTCTCCTCAACAAATAAAAAACGATTTTGTCAAGGGCTATACATAAAACTCACAAAAAGCATTAAACAGGCGAGTCAGCATATGATACGCAGTTCAGCTGATTCACGAGTTAGTAACTTATATTTCAGTTAACTGAAAGTGATGTGTTTACAGGAATAGCCCGCAGTACCCTATAAGCGTATGCGTACAATTTTTGAGTATATTCCCATCCCGCAGTGCATACGCTCATAACAGTATACAGATCCACCCAATTCCACACCGACAAAAATGAAGATTATTTGCAATATATATTGACAATTTGTGCATCACCATGATATAATCAACATATACACCGTATATTTAACGGAAAAGAGATGATATCATGCAGTATCAGACCACAAAGTTCACTCAGCTGAAAAGCTATCCCACGTATCAGTTCTGCGCAAGGGCGGATTCACGGAAATACAGCCTCGATGAGGTGTTCAGGATATGCATACTCGAGACTATGAAGTGGCTGAGGGCAAGGCTCAGCAATTTCAGCGAGCTGCCCGCAGACCTCTGCACTCCCGAACCCGAGAACTTCGCCGAATTCAGCAGTGATATGCTTCATTCCTTCAGCTTCACGGACGGTCCGCAGATAGACGTGATATATGTCGAGAAAAACGGTATATGGTCCATAAGGATAACCGAACCCGATATGGGCGCAAATCACGGCACCGACAGAGAGAGACCTGCAGTATCAGGACGCTCTTTCATAACGGAGATATCATTCCGAAAAAAGGAAGAGTATATCGACACAGGAATGCGGACTATATGCACCGAGCCTGATGATACAACGGCCGGGTGTGAGGTATTCCGCCTGGCACTGGTAAAGGCGCTTGCATTCAACCCCGGGCTGCGGCTCATACACGGCGGATGCATCATAAACGGCGAGCCTCTGGAAGTTACAGGGAAGGCAGAGCTTGAACGCCTGGTATCGATATTCGGTGATTCCACACGAAGCATGCCAATAGTACTTATCGCAGACACGGATACCGTGACCGAAACGCCGACTGTACCCGATATGAATGATATGCCCTTCTCCTCTGCAGCTGCAGATTCACTGTTTTCGGGACTTAGCGCGAAGAGCAGCATAAATCTGACTATCAGCGCTGATATCGGTATGAAAAAGCTTCCCTCCGAAAGCGGCAGAAAAGAGAAGAAAAAGGCACCTAAATCCCCTGCGGTAAAGCCTGCCGCAAAGCCCGTCCCGGTAAAGCTGCCGGGTGCGGACTATACTGCGATAGCAAAAAAGCTTGTGGGATTTGCGATAGTAGCATATGTAAGAGAGGACTTCTTTGCGCCGCTGCAGAACAAGCTGCGCATATCCCCGAAGCACGGCGAGGTCATAATAATACCGCATCAGGAGCCGACAGAGCGCATACCATACGAAAGCTACAGGGATGACACCGTGGGCTTTACCGCTGTTATATACAACGAGATAAACCAGGCCCACAAGCGCTGCAGCTACGATTTCGGCGATATACCCTTCCATTCGGATGCAAAACTTAAGGACCTGCACAACAAGCGCCACCAGACCGATTCTCTCGGGGAACAGTGCGGTTTTTACAGGCAGGAGAATGCAGAGCTTAAGGATCAGATAAAGAAGCTCAACGAGGAACAGACCGATATGAAGTTTTCCGCGGAGCAGGTGCGCACCCTGAAAAAAAAGGCAGAAAACCTGCAGGGAATGCTCGATGAAAAGACAGCCGCATATGATGCGCTTGTCGCAGAAACAGCCCGAAAAGAGGACGCCTACCGCAGAAGTGCACAGGTTTTACAGTTCTACAGGGAATACATAGAGCTTGCAGAGCAGTTCCCCACAGACAAAAACGAAGTCTGTGACTGGGCCGAGAAGTATTTCGGCGGCTCTCTGATCATATCCTCCCGCGCAAGAAACGAGCTTAAGAAGTACAACGGCCCGCTTGACACAGCCTGTCTCTGCGACGGTATGGTATATCTTGATGCATATGCAAGATACCGCAGGCTCGAGATCCCCGAGGAACAGCTTGCTCTCTGTTCCGAGCGCAGACACTGGGAGGCAGGGGGCTGCGGCAAGGAAACGCTGAAAATGCGCCATGATGATTATTCCGTCAGTGTCGGCGGAAAGACATATACCCTCGATCAGCATATCAAGCGCGGCATACATTCCGAGGAGCTCATAAGGATATACTTCTGCTGGGATGAAGCAACAAGAAAGATCATCATCGGCTCTATGCCCGAACATCTGCCCACAGTAAAGAACAGCACATGACGATACCCGTACCGTGTAACAGCGGTACGGGTATTGTGCC
>CACZPE010000396.1 GCA_902782875.1 uncultured Ruminococcus sp.
GACCATATCTATGCTGACCGCAGGCACAGAGACCTCTGCGGTGAGTCCGGAAAGAGCCGACACCGCATTGAGATATGAGCCCGACAGGATATTGCCTATTTCCTGCACGAATGACTGCTGCATCTCATCGAGCGAATAAAGATCAGCCGCATCACAGTCAAATACCAGCCTCACCAGCTCTTTCACGAACATCTCGTCCATGATGGTGAGCATGATGCCGCTTATATCTCCGCTCAGACGCACAAGTATACCCGTGACCACCTTTTCGGGACCGCCCAGAAAGCTCACGGCTTCGTTGATATCAAGCATACGTACACAGGGCACATCTATCGTGACAAGCTTGTGCGAAAAGGCAGCAAGCGATGTGGCAGCATTGCCCTGACCGATATTGCCTATCTCACCGAGCACGTCGAGCTGATCAAGGGAAAGATCATGCTCCATATTACTCCGCCTCAAATATCTTTTCCACAGCTGATATGAGCAGTTCAGGCTTGAAAGGCTTTACGATGAAGTCAAGCGCGCCTATCTTTATAGCCTCGACAACCATGCTCTCCTGGCCCATGGCCGAGCACATGATCACCTTTGCGGAGGCATCCTTCTCCCTGATGTCATGCAGAGCCTCTATGCCGCTCATATTAGGCATAGTTATATCCATTATCACAAGATCGGGGCTCTCCTTGAAATACTGCTCGCAGGCGGAATAGCCGTCATCGGCCTCTACTATCTCTGTATATCCGCCCGATATAAGTGTTTCTCTTATCAGCTTTCTCATGAAAGCAGCGTCGTCAACTACAAGAATCTTCTTACTCATAATTAATCCCTTCTTTGACCGTACCCCTTCGGACCCCCGCGCATCCGGCATGCGCTGACGGTACGGCAGGTTTTTTCCTGCTGTTTTTTTACAGGACACCTATACACATTGATTATAACACATCTTCATATTTTTTTCTACATTTTTCGAATTTTTTTCGTGTTTTATATAACAGAATTTTCAGTAAAATCTTTGTTTATATTAAACAAATAAAAAAAGCAGAACGCCCGGGGGTTGCCCGGACGCTCCGCCAAATGCAGTCAATGCATGATCCATCAGTTTTCAGTGTTCTCGTTGAGAACGTATATGGTGACATGTTTGTTGCCCCACTGTATGCAGTCGCTGTACTCATTCATGAACAGATCCACGATTATATCGCCTGCTCTTACGGAATATCCGGTATCGCCTGCAATGGCGTAGCCGTATACATCGCCGTCATCAGCCACGATATAGAGCTCTGAGCCGTAGGGTATTATCCTGGGGTCAACAGCTACATATCCCTGGAATACTGTATTTCCTGTAGACATGAGTGCGCCGGGATTTGCGGTATATGCACATGCCTTGCCGGTATGTGTGGTAACATAGTTGAGAGGTCTGCCGTTCTCATCGAACTTTACCCAGTCGGGTACTGCAAAGTGAGATATCTGTGCGGGTGCATCGAGAGATACCGCGGATGTGATATCCGAAGTAAGGCCTGTCATAGCATCCACAGCAGTTCTGGCGGGTATCACGGGCATTGTCTCAGCCGGATCCTTGCCATCGCCCTTTACTATCTTGACATCCGTGCCGTCGGGCTTGGTCTGCCACAGGGGGAGGGGCTTCCATCTGCTTGTCTCTGCTGTCTCTTCGCCTTCGGGGGCTGTGGTCTCGCTCGGAGCACTGTTGCCCTTCTTTGCTGCACCTACCAGGACTACCTTATTTACAGGAGCCTTGGTCACTACCTCGCTGACAGTCTTTACGCTGCTCTCCTTGCCGTTGAGAACGGTTACGAGAGTATCTACCGTCATCTCGCCCTCGATGCCGTTGACAAGTACTGTCTCGTCGCCCTCGGCAAGGGTGGGATCCTCGCGGTATATGGTGTCAAAAGCCACGGGCTTCTTTCTTGTGCGGTGCACATATTCTACTTCGTCAGGCTTGCTTGCCTGTGCTGCGGCATTTATTGCTCCCCTCTCGGCGAATGAACCCGAAAAGGTCACTGTTTCATCAGCAGCTTCATTCTTTGAGATACCCTCTGATAATATATCTGTCTGTTCAGGGGATACTGTTCCGGGCACTCCGCTGACAGTTCCGAGACTGCCTGCAGTTCCGATGACGGTAAGACATGCTGCCAGAGCGGCTGCCCTGCCGAGATTTCTGCGGGATGCCAGTTCCTTGATCTTCATAAAGTACTTCTCCTTGATAGTTTTGTCATGCGCTATACAGTATGTTTATAGCTACTGTCTGCAGATACCCGTTTTCTTTATATGGGCAGCACATGATGTTTCAAATTGATTTCAAATGATTACAAAGCAGTTACAAGTTCAAGTTACTTCGTAATTATAACGTAATTTTTTTGTTCTGTCAAAATTTGCCGTCTCCGATTTTTTGTGCATAAAGCTCAATCAAAATTGCTTTTTTTATTAAAGCAGAGTGTTTTTCCCCCGAAAGCCCCGCTTTCATTCATATTTTTGTAATATAATTTGGCTATTCATCACAAATATCATTTTCACATCCCGACCGCAACTTTTTGTACCGAAAGTATAATGCATTAATTGGTGATGATGTGCATTTTTGAAACACACCTATCATACATAGTACACATTTGTTGTATTTCACATAGAACATACCGCCGAATAATACTTTTTTATGCGCATATTGTACAAATATTCAATTTTCGGAATTCAGACCATATTTTGCCCTGAAATATTACATTTATCCGTATCAGGTTACAGAATAACGCAGGCACTTGCAAAAACACTTGAAAAAATATATAATATAGTATATAATATACTCAAAAATCGAAAGATACCGTATAGATCCGCGTATCTGCGGACAAGGGGCATACTATATTATTTATAGTAGTATTGTACTAAGGAGGTACGACAATGACCGAAAACAAAAAGACTACAGCCATGACAGAGGTTGACTACGATCCTATCAGGATGATAAAGACAAGTCTGCCCATATTCATTGCATTGTTCGCATTTCTTGCGTCAGGAGCATATATAGCATACCGTATGGTAAGCAACTATAACTACAACGAGCGCTGGAAAGACTATGACGAGTGCGGCGTATGATAATATATAACGCTGATATACGGACAATAAGCCGCGGCGATCTGTACGGCTATGTTGTCATCGAGAACGGAAAGATCGCCGCTGTATGCGAGGGCACTCCCGAAAGCGTATCCGACGGCGATATCGATGCAAAGGGCCATATCCTCATGCCCGGACTTATCGACATACATACGCATATGGGCTTCATCGGCGACGGCGCAGGTGAAGAGGGCATAGACGTCAACGAGGGCAGCTCCCCTGTCACCCCGCAGCTGAGGGCAAAGGACGGCATAAACTTCTTTGACGGCTATTTTAAGGATGCCGTTAGGGCGGGTGTTACATCCGTGGTAACGGGTGTGGGCTCTCTCAATGCGATAGGCGGTGATATGATCGCCGTCAAGACCTTCGGCAGATATCTGGATGAAGCTCTTATCGGTACTGTGGGCATAAAATTCGCACTCGGCGAGAACCCTAAGATGTACTACAACGAGCGCGACGAAGCGCCGCAGACAAGAATGGCTACTGCAGCCCTGATAAGAGAGACCCTCTATAAGGCAAAGCAGTATGCCGAGCAGAAGGAAGCAGCAGAGGAGCCCTCCGACCTGCCTGATTTCGAGCTTAAATACGAGGCGCTCATACCCCTTCTTGAAGGAAAGCTCAGGGCGCATATCCACTGTCACAGAGCGGATGATATACTCACAGCCCTCAGACTGTGCGAGGAATTCTCCCTCACTCCCCTGCTGATACACTGCACGGAGGGGCATCTGATAGCGGATATCCTTGCCGAAAAGGGTGCTGAGGCCGTTGTAGGCCCTGTGATATGCGACAGGGGCAAGCCGGAGCTTGCTCATGCCTCCCTTGAGAATGCCGCCGTGCTTGACAGGGCAGGTATCAAGATAGCCATATGCACCGATCATCCCGAGGTGCAGATAGATTTTCTCGCCGCAAGCGCTGCATTCTGCGTGAAAAACGGTCTGCCCCGCGACAAGGCGCTGCGTGCGCTGACGCTTACCGCAGCAGAGCTGGGAGGCTTTGCTGACAGATGCGGCTCAGTCGAAAAAGGCAAGGATGCCGACCTTATCATAGTAAGCGGCGATCCTCTCGATATAACCTCGGATGTACTGCTCACTATGGTCGACGGAAAGACAGCATACCGGAAGGACTTCTGATACTATATATATAGTATAGATGTCCTCAGTGAAATATGAAAATATGGTGAAATCCCCTGAAAAGTGAAAAATCCGCTCTCTTCGGATTGTATATATTATAGTGAACGATATGATCACTATATGCCCCGCACATACGTATAAAGCCGTTCGTGTGCGGAGGCAGACGGCAGACAGTATCCTCTGCTGTACAGGAGGTTGACAACATGAATAAAAAAATATCAATACCTGTAGTCCTTGTCACCGCACTTGTGATGACACTTACATCCTGCGCGGACAGCTCGTCCTACTCAAACTCAAAATCAGCATCACCGTCCAATGCCGACAACGCAGGCGGAGCTTCATATGCGGCAGAGGCGGAGGAACCATACTACTCCGACGATGTAAATGATGCCGAAAACGACAGTGCAAACTATCCCGACAAGGCCCAGTCCGTCCTTGCCAACCAGAAGATGGTATATACAGGCTCTGTATCCATCGAGACTCTCGAATATGATGCCGCAGTCAGCGCAGTTCGCGGCGACGTGGAAAAATACGGCGGATTTATAGAGAACTCATCAGAGAGCAACCGCAACAACAAGTGGTACTATGACGACCAGATCTACGAGAGCGACAGGACCCTCTCACTTACAGTGCGTGTGCCGTCCGAGCATTTCAATGAGTTTCTCTCCGGGCTTGACAGCTACGGACAGAAAATGTCAGAATCCACCAACGCGGAGAATATCAGCCGTCAGTACGCTGACAATGATGCAGAGATAGCCGCTCTTGAAAAGGAGCAGGAAAGGCTTCTCCAGATGATGGATGCCGCTGATACCATACAGGAAATGATAACCGTAGAGGACCGTCTTACCGAAGTCCAGTCCCAGCTCAACCGCTACAAGAGCTACAAATCATCTATGGACACCGATGTGCAGTTCTCCAGGATCACCATGACCATAACAGAGGTACACAAGTACACCCCGATACAGAAGGAACCCGAGCCCGAGCCCACATTCCTTGAGCGCCTGAGCGAACACGTAAAGGAAAGCGCAGACAGCTTCCTCGAGGTGCTTGAAGGCCTGCTCTTCCTGTTCATATCCCTGTTCCCGTATCTGGTGATAATCGCTGTGATAGTCATCATCGTACTCAGCATAAGAAAAAAACGCAGGGAAAAGATACTTGCATCCATGCCCCCCGCACCTTCACAGCAGACGACTCCTCCCCCGTATGTTCCGAGCAACAGGAACAACGACGAGGTAAAAAAAGAGTAACAATTCTTTTACATCATCTTTGACATAAGCGTCGAAGATGATGTATTTTTATTGACATAATTGTTTTTATAATGTATAATGGAACTAAGGATTTGATTTCTCCTTAATATTTCAGGAAGGAGAACGGCATGAAAAAAGAGATACATAAAAAAGCAGGTCAGATAAAGGACATGGTCCTGCAGTCATCCCCTCAGGACAGGATCAATTCCAAGATCTCCTTTGTCCTGCTTATAGTATTCTATATACTGACAGCTTGCGTTACAGGTCTGTTATCGCACTCTGACAACACTATCAGTATAGCAGGCATTCCCGCACACATATCATCGTTTGTAGGTGTGTTCTCATACATTTCGAATACCTGTATAATCTTCCTTACGCTGTTTTTCAAAAAGCCCGGATTCATAACATCGATAATACTGCTCGTATCCCAGTTCCCTATGGTCATAAGGACTATGGTCATGGCACATTCGTTTGCGATGCTGCCGGGTGTATTTGCAAACCTGTTCTCGATAATCGTCATTATCGTGATACAGGCAAACAATAAAAAGATATCGAAATATCAGCAGAAGATGCACGATCAGGCGCTGACCGACATGATGACAGGTCTGCCCAACAGATTTGCAGGCTCTGAATACGCAAAACAGCTGATACGCAAAAAGGAACCGTTCACCATCGTATCCGTCGATCTCAACAATTTCAAGTCGATCAACGATATAATGGGCCATTCCTTCGGAAACGAGATACTCAAGGAGATCGCAGCCCGCTGGTATGAAGCTGCAAACTCGGGCGACACAGGTACCGACGATCAGATAGTACGCCACGGCGGAGATGAATTTCTGATATTCATCCGCGGCTACAGCAGTGACGATGAGGTGCTCCGCACCATAAGGCACTATGAATCCCTGCTTGCAGACAAGCTTACGATAAACGAATGCGACTACTTCATCACTGCAAGCTTCGGTTATGCGGAGTATCCCACCGATGCAAAGATCAGCAGTACGCTTCTTTCCTGTGCGGATGCAGCAATGTATGAGGTCAAGCACACCAACAGCAGCAACCATATACTGCGCTTCACGCCTGACATGCTCAGATCAGAGCATACCGTCGAGATAGAGCGCAAGATAAGGAATGCCCTTGAGAACGACACGCTCTGCTTCTATCTTCAGCCACAGTACGACATCGATCATAATCTCAGAGGATTTGAAGCTCTTGCCCGCATGAAGGATGCAGGCGGCAATTTCATAAGCCCTGCGGAATTCATTCCTGTAGCGGAAAAGGTCGGACTTATCGACAAGGTGGATGTCACGGTATTCAGAAAGGCTGCAGCCTTCTTCGGCGAGCTTGTAAACAATACCGACACTAAGATCACTCTCAGCGTGAATGTCTCCGTAAGGCACATGATGAAGAGCGATTTCACAGACGAGATCAGGGAGATCATCAGCAGCAGCGGCGTTCCCGCAGAACAGATAGAGATAGAGATAACCGAATCCATCATGATAGAGTCTGCGGAAAAGGCTCTCGAATGCATAAACGCCCTCAAGGCACTGGGGATAAAGATCGCGATAGACGACTTCGGCACAGGCTATTCGTCACTGAGCTATCTGAACAAATTCCCCGCTGATCTTCTCAAGATCGATAAATCCTTCATAGACAAGATGAACACCAGTGAATCCTCAAGACAGTACGTTGCAGCTATAATATCCATCGGACACATCATGAACTTTGATGTAATATCCGAGGGCGTTGAAGAGCCCGAACAACTTGAAACGCTCAAGAGCATAGGCTGTGACTTCATTCAGGGCTACATATGGGGCAGGCCGATGCCTCCAGAGGAAGCCGAAAAGCTGGTAACAGGGATCACCGATGATGAATAACAAAAGGGCTGTCGTCTGACAGCCCTTTTTATATACCCACGATCAGAAAATACCCGTATCTGCCGATGCTCTCCTCCGCAAACGGTGTGACCTCCTCAAAGACCGCTCTTGTTTCTGCAGGAGCGGTTTGTATATTATATAGTATCTCAGACCACTTTTGTGAATCAACAACAGTTATATAATAGTAGTCAAAGCCCGGTATATATTTATACATCGCGATCCTGTCCGCGATATCCATATGCAGCAGAAGGGAATCCTCCAGCCAGAATCCGTGTTTATAGTCTTTCTTGTCCCTGTTTTTCTGATAAAGGCCCTCCACACCCTTCTGAAATTCAAAGAAGCCTGTGGAGTGAAGCCCTTTTCGTTCCTGTTCGGTAATAAAATATCTCATATTCTCACC
>CACZPE010000397.1 GCA_902782875.1 uncultured Ruminococcus sp.
CCTGATATCGAAGAGATCGCAGATGATGAGGACGAGGGAGAGATCGTATTCGATTCTGTTGATGAAGATATAGAGCCGTCCGTTACATATGACGAGGAAGAGTACAAAGAGCCTGTATATACCTATACAGAAGTCACCGATGAGGATATAGAAGAGGAAGAGGCGGAAGAAGAGGAGAAGGAACCCGAAAAGCCCGCAAAGAAGAGCCTTAAGGACGGTAAATTCGGATTCCTCTTCAAGGAGATCACATTCGGCAAGAAGAAAAAGACCGAAGATACCGCAGAAACATCTTCTGATGCTAATGAAACTGAATGATACGGGTGCAAAATGAAAATAGTACTGGCTACAAACAATAACAACAAGCTGCGGGAATTCCGCGAGATACTTGAGCCTGCGGGCTTTGAGGTGCTTTCACAGTCTGAAGCAGGAGCGGATATAGAGGTAGAGGAAACAGGCACCACCTTTGAAGAGAATTCTTATCTCAAGGCAAAGGGCGTGTATGACCTGCTTCATATACCTGTAATAGCTGACGACAGCGGACTTATGGTCGATTTCCTTGACGGAGCTCCGGGAGTATACTCCGCACGCTATGCAGAGCCCGGACACCGCTGCGAGAGAGTGCTGAATGAGCTTAGCGGCGTTCCTGATGAAAAAAGAACGGCACATTTCGTATGATGTATATGTTATATAGACAGCAATGGTGAAAAGCACACTGTCGAGGTCAGATGCAGCGGACTTATAGGCTATGAGAAAAAGGGGACTAACGGCTTCGGCTATGATCCCATATTCATTCCTGATGAAGCGGACGGAAGGACATTTGCAGAGCTTTCCGCCGATGAAAAAAACAGTATCAGCCACAGGAGCAGAGCGATTGCGGCTTTCAAAGAGGTAATATTATGCTGACAAGCAAACAGAGAGCGTATCTTAGAGGTATAGCCTCCACTGAGGATACCATTCTTCAGATAGGAAAGAACGGTATCAATGAAAATCTCATAACACAGGTGAATGATGCGCTTAAGGCAAGAGAACTCATCAAGATGTCAGTGCTTGAGACCGCCCCTGTACTGCCGATGGAAGCTGCCAGGCAGCTTGCTGATGCTACAGGCGCAGAAGTAGTGACTACTATAGGCAGTAAGCTCGTTCTTTTCAAGCGTAATCCCCAGGATATAAAGATCGAACTGCCCAAAAATAAGAAATGACGGTACTTTACGGCGGCAGCTTTGATCCTGTCCATAACGGGCATATCAATGCTGTCAGATCTGTGATAAACGAGCTTTCACCCGACAGGATGATAATCATGCCTGCGTATGTGAGCCCGTTCAAGGCTGATAAGAGCATAAATGTCTCTGTTTCGGACAGACTTAGAATGTGTGAGCTTGCATTCGGGAGCTTTCCATGCTGTGAGATATCCGACTATGAGATTCAGAAGGCTGATATCAGCTATACTGTAGACACCATAAGGTTCCTGCGTGAAAAGTACATGGATGAAAGACTCATACTCGCAATCGGGAGCGATTCCCTGCGTTCACTGAAACACTGGCGCAGATGTGAGGAGATCTTTGCAACAGCGGATATAGCCGCCGTCAGCCGTATCGAAGGTGAGGATCTTACGGAAGATGCAGCTGCTATAGAGCGTGCAGGCGGCAGGGTGACTATAGTACATACCAAGCCTTTTGAGATATCCTCCACCGAGCTTCGTGGGATGATAGCTGCAGGAGAGGATGTATCAGGCTTTCTGCCGGACAGCGTGCTTTCCTATATAAAGGAAAAGTCGCTTTACGGCATAGATCGGAGCAGATAATGAGCGTATACGATAATGAAGATATAATTGAAACGCTGAGGATCAAGCTTTCAAAAAAGCGTTTCACACACAGCCTTAATGTTGCAGAGGCGGCTGTGAAGCTTGCAAGGCTGCACGGCGCGGATACAGAAAAGGCATATCTTGCAGGACTTGTGCATGATATATGCAAGGAGATACCGCATGATGAGCAGCTGCTTATGGCAAAGAACTGCGGCAGGGATTTTACAGACACGGAGGCTCTCGTACCGCCGCTGTACCATTCGGCAGCAGGTGCGTATTACTGCGAAAATGTGCTTGGGATACATGATGAAGATATACTCAATGCCGTCAGGTTCCACACTACGGGCAGAAAGGATATGTCAAGGCTCGAGGAGGTCATTTTCCTTGCTGATCTGATATCTGCAGAACGTGACTATAAGGACGTTGACGAAATGCGCAGACTTGCGTATGAGGATATTGACAAGGCTATGCTCGCCGCCCTGAAGTTTCAGATCGGCGATGTGCTTAAAAAGGGCTCGGTTATACCGGTTCACGCTACCGAAGCCTATAACAGATATGCGGCTCTTTTTCTGAAAGAACGCTGAGCGGAAAGGAGACAGTATGGAAACAGAAAAGATACTTGAAACCATAGTCAAGGCTCTTGACTCAAAAAGAGCAGAGGACATAAATGTTCTTAAAATAACAAATCTTACGGTCATAGCTGATTATTTCGTTATCGCGGACGGTTCGTCCGTAACACAGACCAAGGCTCTTGCTGATGAGGTCGAGTATAAGGTAGGAGAGCTATGCGGCGGACTCAAGCCCCGTCAGGTACAGGGGACCGCAGGCGGCGGATGGATCATACTCGACTACAGCGATATAGTAGTCCATGTGTTCTACAAGGAACAGAGGGACTTCTACAAGCTTGACAAGCTGTGGGCTGACGGTGACGAGATAGATATCAGTTCGTGGATAACCAAGGAAAATGCACTTGGACAATAATAGGGGGTATAACAAATGGACGAGATAAATATGGAAGGGCTTGAACTGCCCGAGCTTCCCGATCTTCCTGATCTGCCCGATCTGCCTGAGATATCGGGTATGAAGGATTTCGGCAAATCCGAGGAAAAGGATTCCGTAAAAGCAGATGATATCATAGCTGAGGCAGAAAAGAAGGCTCCTGAAGCTGTTAAGGCAGCAGAGCCTGAGGATATAAAAATATCCGATGCAGCTCCGGTGCTCTCTGATATGGCCGATGAAGCGGCTCAGAGTGTTCAGGATGTCGAAGACTATGATCTTGAGAGCATAGATGCTTCTTCACTCATATCGGATATGGACGGCAACACCATAGACGCTGTTGCGGATATGGGTAATTTCCATCCCGAGAAGCTTTATGTTTCAAAAGAGAACAGGTTCCATTCCATGCAGGCAGAGGCTGAGAAAAAAGCTGCAGAGGAAAGGGCTAACGCTCAGAAATCCTATATGGAGCAGCAGAATCAGCACAAGAGATATTCAAGTGATGATTATTCCAATCAGAATGTTGGCTCTTACCGCTATAACGAAAAGGGTGAGAACAAATCCCTTGAATCGCTTTACGAGCATCAGTTCGATATGGATCCTGTGATAGCAGAGAAGGGCCGCAAGAAAGCGGAGCTTATCACTCTTGTAGGCTTTATCATATACGGAGTGGATGCATTGAGTGCGCTGATATCCATATTTAACGGATACTGGTTCTCAGTTATCGAGCTTGCGATAGATGCATTCATACTGATATGCCTTTTCCGTTTCCGTCAGGGAAGCAGAAAATCAAGAGAGATACTCGGCTGGCTTTCAGTATTTGAGCTGGTACTTGCTATAAGAGGAATCTTCGGTACTATACTCGGAGGCTCCATACTCAGTATGCTGCCCGGAATCGGCTGGCTTCTCGGTTTTCTTGCCGTTATCATACAGCTTGCCAAGATCGGTGTATCGGGATGGCTCGCGTTCATGTTCTTTGCCGACGATGATATCGCCGAGTATACAAAGACCATGAAAGACGGCGGTTTCGATCTGTTCAAATAACAAACCATAACGGGGATCTCTTGAAAGCCGTCCCTACGGATATCTTTTGGGAGAGCCCCTTAATTCTATCAAAAAGGATTGATAAAAGTGGAAAGATATGATTTTGCCGCTGTGGAAAAAAAGTGGCAGAAATACTGGGAGGATCATGAGACCTTCAAGACGGATGTATGGGATTTCAGCAAGCCCAAGTTCTATGCGCTTGACATGTTCCCGTACCCTTCGGGTGTAGGCCTTCATGCAGGTCATCCCGAGGGATATACCGCTACTGATATAGTATCGCGTATGAAGCGCATGCAGGGATATAACGTGCTTCATCCCATGGGATATGATTCCTTCGGCCTTCCTGCAGAGCAGTACGCTGTAACTACGGGAAATCATCCCAACGGCTTTACCCAGAAGAATATCGAGACATTCTCAAAGCAGCTCAAGGAGCTGGGCTTTGACTATGACTGGTCAAAGATGGTGGCTACCTCTGATCCGGAGTTCTATAAATGGACCCAGTGGATATTCAAGCAGCTGTATCTTGACGGATATGCCAAGTACATCGACATGCCCGTTAACTGGTGTGAGGAGCTTGGAACCGTTCTTTCCAACGACGAAGTCATCGACGGAAAGAGTGAACGCGGCGGCTATCCCGTAATAAGAAAGAACATGAAGCAGTGGGTC
>CACZPE010000398.1 GCA_902782875.1 uncultured Ruminococcus sp.
CGCGTGTGGTAAGTGCAACATCCACATCGTCATGATCAAAGGTGCGCTGCTCTTCTCTTGTTGCTTCAAATTTCTTGGCAGTGCAGGGGATAACGCTGACCACGAAGAGATCGTTCGGGTCGATATTGTTTTTCTGGCAGTAGTAGCTTTTCAGCACTGCGCCGAACATCTGCTGCGGAGACTTGCAGGTTGAAAGAGATGGGAGATACTGCGGATAGTAATGCTCACAGAATTTTACCCATCCGGGGCAGCAGGATGTGAACATGGGCAGTGTCTGATCGGTCTTTATACGCTCAATGAGCTCGTTTGCCTCTTCCATGATAGTAAGGTCTGCGGTGACATCCATATTGAATATCTTGTCTGCACCGAGACGCTTTATGGCGCTGACCATCTTTCCTTCAACATTAGTGCCCACGGGCATACCGAAGCTTTCACCGAGGGTAGCACGTATAGAAGGCGCTGTGAAGAATACGACCTTCTTTTTCGGGTCGGATATAGCATCCCATACCTTGTCGATGTGGCTCTTTTCATAGAGAGCACCTACAGGACAGGCAACTATGCACTGGCCGCATCCTACGCAGGGTGATTCATTCAGGCTCTTTTCAAAAGCACAGCCTACGTGTACCTTGTAGCCTCTCTTTATGGGGCCTATGCAGCTTACGGTCTGTATATTCCTGCAGGCTGCCACGCAGCGCATGCACTCGATGCACTTGTTGTTGTCGCGTACTATATAGGGTGACTGATCGTCGATGGGGTATGTGATATCATCGCCCTTGAAGCGGTCTTCATCCACCCTGTATTCATATGCCAGCTTCTGGAGCTCGCAGTTGTTGCTCCTTACGCAGGAAAGGCATTTCTTGCGGTGACTCGAGAGTATCAGCTCAAGAGTGGTCTTTCTTGATGCACGTACCTTTGCGGTGTTTGTGAGTACCTCCATGCCCTCCTCAACGGGATATACGCATGAAGCCACAAGACCTCTTCTGCCCGTGATCTCGACTACACATACACGGCAGGCGCCTATGCAGTTGACATCCTTCAGGTAACACAGAGAGGGTATCTCTATATTGACAGCCTTTGCTGCCTGAAGTATGGTAGAACCGGCAGGTACGCTCACGGGTATTCCGTTTATCTTAAGATTGATCATTTGTTTGTTATCGTTAGCCATCAGCCCTGTCCTCCTTACTTCTTTATTACTGCGCCGAATTTGCAGTTCTTCTCACAGAGTCCGCACTTGATGCAGAGCGATTTGTCTATCTTATGCGGCTGCTTTACGCTGCCCGATATCGCATCCACAGGGCAGTTCCTTGCGCAGAGGGTACAGCCCTTGCACAGTCCGGGAACTATCTCATAATGGAGAAGCGACTTGCAGACACCTGCGGGGCAGTGCTTGTCAACGATATGTTCTATGTATTCATCCTTGAAATACTTTATCGTTGAAAGAACGGGATTGGGAGCTGACTGGCCGAGAGCGCAGAGCGATGATGACTTCATATGATTTGCGATCTCTTCGATCTTTTCAAGATCCTCGTACTCACCGTCTCCTGCGGTTATCTTGTCGAGGAACTGAAGCAGTCTTCTGGTACCTATGCGGCAGGGCGTACATTTGCCGCAGCTCTCATCGACCGTGAAGTTGAGGTAGAACTTGGATATATCCACCATACATGTGTCTTCATCCATGATAATCAGACCGCCCGAACCCATCATGGAGCCGAGTGCGGAGAGGCTTTCATAGTCGATGGGGGTATCGATATGACAGGCAGGGATACATCCGCCGGAGGGTCCGCCCGTCTGGGCTGCCTTGAACTTCTTGCCGTTGGGGATGCCGCCGCCGATTTCCTCTACTATCTCACGAAGCGTGGTACCCATGGGTATCTCCACGAGGCCGACGTTTGTGATCTTTCCGCCGAGAGCAAATACCTTGGTGCCCTTTGAGGTCTCTGTACCCATGGAGGAGTACCATTTTGCGCCCTTGCGGATAATCTGCGGGATATTGGAATAAGTCTCAACATTGTTGAGTACTGTAGGCTTGCCGAAAAGTCCCTTTACAGCAGGGAAAGGAGGACGCGGACGCGGTTCGCCTCTGTGGCCCTCGATAGATGTCATAAGTGCTGTTTCTTCGCCGCATACGAATGCGCCTGCGCCGAGACGAATCTCTATATCGAAGCAGAAATCGGTACCGAGTATATTGTCACCGAGCAGACCGTATTCCCTTGCCTGGGCTATGGCTATCTCAAGTCTCTCGACTGCTACGGGATACTCTGCACGCACATAGATATAGCCCTGCTTTGCACCGATGGTATATCCTGCGATACACATATCTTCTATGATCGCGTGAGGATCGCCCTCAAGTATGGATCTGTCCATGAATGCGCCCGGGTCGCCCTCGTCGGCATTGCAGCACACATATTTGATATCGCCCTGTGAAGCCTTGGCGAAAGCCCATTTCCTGCCCGTCGGGAATCCTGCACCTCCGCGGCCTCTTATGCCGGATTCGAGCAGTTCGTTTATTACATCATCTGCCGACATGGAGGTGAGCACCTTTGCAAGTGCCTGATATCCGTCTGTGGCGATATATTCCTTGATGTTCTCGGGATCTATCACACCGCAGTTGCGAAGAGCTATTCTGAGCTGCTTCTTGTAGAAATTGGTCTCGGAGAGGGATATTATCGAACCGTCTTCATGTACGGTCTCCTGATAGAGAAGATCGGTGACGATCTTGCCCTTCTTTATATGTTCATCAACGATGCGTACTACGCCTTCGGGAGTTGCCTGGGAATAGAACGCGCCCTCGGGATAGACTATCATGATGGGGCCGAGTGCACACAGACCGAAGCATCCGGTC
>CACZPE010000399.1 GCA_902782875.1 uncultured Ruminococcus sp.
CACAGCGGTGTTATCCCCGTGGCGGTACAGAACATCGACACAAAGGAAGTCATACTCATAGCGTATATCAACCGCACCGCTCTCGAGGAAAGCATACGTCAGCGCAAGGTCATACTGTGGAGCACTTCGCGAAACAAGCTTTGGTACAAGGGCGCAGAGTCTGGCAATACCTTCACTCTGCACAGGATATTTGTAAACTGCGAGCAGAATTCGCTCGTATTCATGGCTTCTCCCGACAAGGGAGGGATATGCCATACAAGCTTCAACGGCGTTTCCAACAACTGCTACTACCGCGAGCTTGATATGGAAACAATGAAGCTGATAAACTTAAACACAAGAAAGGATATAGTAAAATGAGCGTACTCGGAGATCTTTATGAAGTAGTAACAGACAGAAGAGCAAACCCGCAGGAGGGTTCTTACACCTGCTATCTTTTTGAGCAGGGCGTTGACAAGATATGCAAGAAGTGCGGCGAGGAGTGCACCGAAATGGTTATTGCCGCCAAGAACAACGACAATAATGAGCTGAAAAACGAGATAGCTGACCTTTTCTATCATGTTATGGTACTCTGCGCAAATCAGGGCCTTGACGTGGCAGAAGTTGAGGCGGTACTCGAAGAAAGAAGCCACAAGATAGGCAATCTCAAGAAATTCCACGTAAGTGATCACAACACCTAAAAGGAAACATCTAATGGATAATATCAGAAATTTCTGCATAATCGCGCATATAGACCACGGCAAATCCACACTTGCCGACCGTATACTCGAGCTGACACAGACCGTCGCAAAACGAGATATGGAGGAACAGCTCCTTGACAATATGGATATCGAGCGCGAGCGCGGCATCACTATAAAGGCAAGAGCGGTCAGACTTTCATACACCGCAGATGACGGTAATGAGTATATACTAAATCTCATAGACACTCCGGGGCACGTTGACTTCAACTATGAAGTATCGCGCTCCCTTGCGGCGTGTGAGGGTGCTGTGCTGGTAGTCGATGCTTCACAGGGCATAGAGGCTCAGACGCTTGCAAATACATATCTTGCGATAGAGCACGACCTTGAGATAGTGCCTGTAATAAACAAGATCGATCTTCCGTCAGCTGACCCCGAAAGAGTATGTGCGGAGATAGAGAATGTTATAGGCATACCTGCAGAGGATGCTCCGAGGATATCCGCCAAGACAGGCGAGAACGTCAAGGCTGTGCTTGAAAGCATAGTACACGGTGTACCCGCTCCGAAGGGCGATGAGAACGCACCTCTCAAAGCTCTTATCTTTGACAGCTACTATGACCCGTACAAGGGCGTTATCATATACATAAGGGTAATGGACGGCACTGTAAAGATTGGTCAGCGTATAAAGCTCATGGCTACTGGTGCTGAATTCGACATAGTCGAAGCAGGATATATGGGTGCTATGGAGCTTGTAAACGCCGGCTCTCTTCACGCGGGCGAGGTAGGATACATAACCGCATCGATAAAGTCTATCGGTGATACCAAAGTCGGCGATACCGTTACAGATGCCGAGAATCCTTGTGCTGAAGCCCTGCCCGGATACAGAGAAGTAAACCCCATGGTATTCTCAGGTATATATCCTGCAGACGGCGCACACTACACAGACCTTAGAGACGCTCTCGAAAAGCTGCAGCTCAACGATGCATCTCTTTCCTTCGAGCCTGAAACGTCGGCTGCGCTCGGCTTCGGATTCCGCTGCGGATTTCTCGGACTTCTGCATATGGAGATCATTCAGGAGCGCCTTGAAAGGGAATACAATCTTGATCTTATAACCACAGCGCCCTCTGTTATATACAAGATAAAGCTCACAAACGGAGAGACCGTATTTATCGACAACCCCTCTAACTATCCCGACAATTCCGTTATAGCAGAGGCTATGGAGCCTGTGGTAAAGGCATCCATACTTTCCCCGTCTGAGTATGTCGGCAATATCATGGATCTGTGCACGGAGCGCAGAGGCACATTCAAGAACATGACCTATCTTGATGAGACAAGAGTAGAGCTTCACTATACCCTGCCGCTCAATGAGATAATATATGATTTCTTTGATGCGCTCAAATCCCGCACAAGGGGCTATGCATC
>CACZPE010000400.1 GCA_902782875.1 uncultured Ruminococcus sp.
GTCCTTAACATCGGCTTTTCTGACCTTAATGCGGCTCTTCACTCCAGCCTTTGCGGCATTTTCAAGCGTGAGCGCCACACATTCGGGGTCTATATCGCTGCCGTAGGCTTCAAACTTGCTGTCTCTTATGATAAGGTCACGGGCACGCACACGCTCCTCCTGCCACAGCTTTTCGGGAATGATATCCCATGTCTGTGCGGCAAATCCTCTGCGAAGACCGGGGGCGATATTCAGAGCCTTGTATGCCGCCTCTATCAGCAGCGTGCCGCTTCCGCAGAAGGGATCGCACACGATGGTATCACGGCGCACACCTGCTATATCAGCTATTCCCGCAGCAAGCGTCTCCTTTATGGGGGCAGCATTTGAATGCTGTCTGTATCCCCTCTTGTGAAGCCCCGCTCCCGATGTATCTATATACACCGAAGCGATATCCTTTATGATATTGAACTGTATCCTGTGGAGCGATCCTGTCTCCTCAAAGAAATTCACATGATACTTTGACTGAAGTCTTGTCACAGCAGCCTTCTTTATTATAGACTGACAGGCGGGTATGCTGTGAAGCACCGAATTCAGTGAGTGCCCCGTTACGGGGAATGCATCGCTCTTGCCGATGAATCTCTCGAGAGGCAGAGCCTTTACGCCTTCAAAAAGCTGATCGAAGGTCTCCGCCCTGAAAGTGCCGAGAAGTATCTGCACGCGCTCTGCGGATGCAAGGCATATATTTGCCCGTACAAGTGTGGTAAGGTCGCCGTCAAATGTGACTCTGCCGTCTGTGACAGTAATATTCTCTCCGCCTATCCTTGACACCTCGAACTTAAGTGTCCTCTCCGTGCCGAAATGGCAGGGACAGGTAAGCGTGAGTCTTTCGCCGTTATTCATCATTATTATCTCCGTTGACAGCAGCATCCTGTGCGGCTCCTCCGCCGTTCTCGCCCTGTCCGCCTTCTGCGCCCTCAGCGCCTTCTTCCTCTTCCACCTCAAGATCGGGGAAGTAGTTTCTGTCGTTCATCTTGGTGCCGTGCTTGCACAGCTCGGGAGTATTCGCTGCGGTATACCATCCCTGATGATACGTCTTGCAGCGTGTGGATGCGATATCGCCCGTATCCGAGCAGAAGAAATAGTGGTTTACTGTATTCGGAGCGGCAAACTCAGCCTTTTCGCCCTTGTCTGCGATATCGCCGAATATCCTCTTCCACAGCTCTGCTGTACCGTAGTATGTACCGGGCTCGACCTTTCTGTTGTTTTCATAGCCGTACCATACACCGCTGACATAGTCGGGAGTGCAGGCTACAAAGAGGTTGTCCCTCCATTCCTGTGAGGTACCGGTCTTTCCTACGACCTCAACATGAGGAAGCTTGGCGGCACGGCCTGTACCGTGTTCACCTTCGACTACCTCCTTCATCATGCGGTTCATGACATAGGCAGTATCCTCGCTTATCGACTGTATCGGGGTGTACTTGTGCTGGAGTATCATATCGCCCGAGGGATCGAGCACATAGGTATAGGATGTGGGCGAGAAGTACTTACCGCCGTTTCCGAACACCTGATATGCAGCTACAAGCTCTCTGAGATATACGCCGTTTGTGAGCGCACCTACGCTCATGGGCGAGAGGTATGCGTCACGCGCTTCAAGAGTGGAGAACTGATATTTGTTCTGAACGAACTCGAAAACATTTGCTGCACCCGCTCTGTCTACAAGGCGTGCAGATACGGTGTTGAGAGAACGCTCAAGTGCTTCGTAGGTATAGAACATCCTGTTGCTCCATACATTATCCGCGCTGTTGGAGCTGTAGTTGGTAGGCCATTTTCTTGTCTCGCCCGGATTATCATCATCGGGTATCTCAAGAGGTGAATCCTCCTGAGGATCTGACCAGTCGGTAAGACCGTGCTCTATGCAGTATGCATAGCCTGCAAGGGGCTTCATTGCAGAACCCGGCTGTCTCGGCGACATGGTGGCATGGTTCCATACATTAGAGCCTGCCTTCTCGCCGACAGCACCTGCTACTGCAAGGATATTTCCGGTATAGTCTGTAACGATGAATGCAGACTGGGGAGGATCATTGAGCACCGTATCAGAGAAAGTGGTATAATCGCGGTACTTTGCCTCGATCTTTTCCTGCATCTCGATATCTATGGGAGTGTATATGGTATATCCGCCGTTGTAGAGCATATCGCTCGCTTCTGACTGGGATACGCCGTAAAGGTTCATAAGGTCGTTGGTCACATCACGGATGACCATATCTATATACCAGTTCTGTATCTCATTTCTTGTGGGGTCCTTGTCGGGATCTCTGAACTGCAGCTCCTCGTTCATGGCCTCCTCGTATTCCCTTTCGGAAATGGCGGCATTTGCGAGCATCGCACCGAGTACGTACTCCTGACGGCCGCGGTTTGCTTCGCGGTCGGCAAAGGGGTTGAGCGTTTCGGGGCTCTTGGGGATAGCTGCAAGGCAGGCTGCCTCGGCAAGATCGAGCTCGGATACTTCCTTGCCGAAATACTTCAGTGATGCTGCCTGTATTCCCGAGGTGCTTCCGCCGAAGCCGATGCAGTTGAGGTATGCTTCAAGTATCTCTTCCTTGGTACGGTAGCGCTCAAGGTCAGATGCCCTGAATACCTCTCTGAGCTTTCTGTCCCATGTCTGGCTCTCGTCCTTGGTTACATTCTTTACAAGCTGCTGTGTGATGGTGGAACCACCCTGACGCTTGCCGTAAACAAGGCCGTCGGTGATCTCGTTGAGGAACGCACCGAAGGTACGCATCCAGTTTACACCTGCGTGCTCATAGAAATTAACGTCCTCGGCGTACACGAACGCATCCTGTACGTGCTTGGGCACATTGCCTATGGATACGGGGATTCTGTCGGCCGCGCGGCTTATGCTTTCAAGCTCGACTTCTTCACCGTTCTTGTCATAACCGTATATAAATGTGGTATATGCAAGGTCAAGACTGTCAAGGTCGATATCTATGGGCGTATTCTCTCTGAACTGCATTACGTATACAGTCAGAGCCGCCGCGATTATCGATACGCTTATGACAGCTATCAGAAACAGCGAGAGTATTACCGTGCCTATTACAGTGAATACCTTAGCGACAGGATTTGACCTTTTTTTCTTTTTCTTGTTCTTGCGTACGGTGCCTTCCGCACCTTTATTTTTCTTTTGTTCAGCCAAGATAAAGCCTCCCTTGAACAAAACGAATCGTTTTCGTTAAATGCAAATACTTAATTATTATACCATTTTAAGGCCGTCTTTGTCAATAAGATATGCAAAATCATTATATTCATACATATTCAACATATTATTAAACCTTGGGGATCACCCTGTTATATATAGTATGCTGCGCCTGAAAGTTATTTAGATAAATTTCTAAATACCCCTTGACAAACGAAAACGGATATGCTATATTATATTTAGACGGATATCTAAATACCGTCTTTAACTTGATCAAGTATTTCGATAATCATCAAATTACCTTAAGGGGGTTGGGTTTATGGATATCAGATTTGAACAGAGCACGA
>CACZPE010000401.1 GCA_902782875.1 uncultured Ruminococcus sp.
AAAAGAGAACTCCGAAATAAAGTTCTCCGACCTCAGCACCATAGGCGAGATAAAGGCTGAAGGCAAAAGCCCGCTTATCGGGCTTACCGTGACCGAAATCAGACAGAAATACGGTGTTCAGATACATCTGATAATACGCGGCGACCTCTCAGTTATACCTACAGCAGGCGTCAAGATCAAAAAGAACGATGTGCTTATCGCACATTCCGAACAATACGACAAACAACAGAGCAGCACGCCCACACCTCGTAAATCAAAATAGTACTGTTATCACAAAGCTATCCGCAGGAAAGTATCCTGCGGATAGCTTTGGTTTATTAGGATATGAGAGAAACTATCATACACTCAGATGAGCTCTTATCATGTCAAACAGCGGACGTTTATGCGGGATGATATTTTCAGGCAGATCATCTGCAGCGAAAAACTCCTGTGTAATTACTTCGGATTCCTGTATTTTCATTTCACCGGTGTAGTCTCTGCACAGATAGAGTATACCTGCGATATATGCCTTGTCCCCGTTCGGATATTCGTAATAATAGTCCTTACCCGAAAGATCGGTAAAATATTCAAGCTTCCCGCAGATAAGCCCTGTCTCTTCATATACCTCCCTGCGTGCACATTCTTCAAAGCTTTCCCCAAGCTCCATAGAACCTGCGGGATAATCCCAATATCCATTATCACGTCGTTTTTGCAAAAGTATCTTTTTATTCTTATCTATCAGTATTGCTCCTGCGCCTGATATTATTATCGGACGATGGCCTATCTCTTTGCGAAGTTCAAGGATGTATCCCATATTTACCACCTGCTTTTTTTATAATTCCACCATTTCTGACTCAGTTTCTTTCAGATTTTTCTTTATTCGGCTCAAAGATTCCGGAGCAATGCCGAGATATGTTGCAATATACTGCTGCTTCACATCCCGTGCGATCTCCGGAAAAAGCTTTCTGAAATGAAGATATCTTTCCGATGCACTCTCCACAAGGAATCCGTTTTCCCTGTATATCTTGTATTTCAAGCCATTTTCAAGAATGTATATATACGCATTTTTTAAAGCATCATTTTCATGTATCAGCCTTTTGATCTCATCCACTTTAAAGATCATTAGCGTTGTATCTGTAAGTGTCTCACATTCCGTCATACTTTCCGTATAACCGAACAGGCCGTCCTCCATGCAAAGGCCGTCGCGTACAGAAAATCCACGGGTAATGTCATTGCCCTCATCATCAATATAATAGCATCTTACTAACCCGTCTATCACGAATGCCGCATTGTCAGTACGATCACCGATACGCCGAATCAATGTACCCTTTTTCAATATGCGAAACACCGAAATAGATACGATCTTTTCAAGTATGTCGGCATCTAATACAAGATGATATCTGCTTGCCGTTTCGGACAGTCTTTCTATCATATTCTGCTTGTTCATAATACCTCACATAAAACAATAGTACATAAGACCGATAATATTATAAGCGCCATGCGCGATCATTGGCACTATCAGCTTGCCGCTCTTTTTATATCCCCATATCCAGATAAGTCCTGCTGCAAAAGAGAACCCGAAATTGAACCAATCGAGCATCCCAAAAAGCACATTGAATAAAACAAGTGCAGCTGTTTCACCGAATACACTGCCGCAGAAAAGCTTTGCCAGACCCCTGAAATATATTTCCTTGCATATACCGCTGACTGCTCCGAGCGCGATCACACTGAGTATCATTTCGCCTGCACTTAAATTATCCCATCCGGTGAATGCAAGCTCTGTCCGTCCTTTATTGATGAATAAGAAAAGCAGACCGACCAGCAGCGATACAACTGCAAGAGCTATACCGAGAGCAATATCCTTACCAAGTGTTTTTTTGGAATATATCTCATCCTTTAGCGATATCCCGTTTTCCTTAAAGAGCAGAAGTGCCTTTGGAAGAAGGATGATATTCGCAAGTATCAGGACAAGGCAATAGGTATTCAGGTCAGCATTTGCAAAGCTTGCAATATCAAACAGATTCATACCGGGAATATAGTTCTGACACGCCCTGAACACTTCATACCCTGCTACTATCAGTGTAAGTGTAACAGTTATCGATATCGCCTGTTTTGCATTATTGAATTTTGTGTTGTTCATTATCATCACCTCACGATGATGATAACATATTTCCCGCCCTTTGTCATTGACCTATGTTAAGAGGACACGATTATCGTAAAATCAGAACGCATCTCTAGAATCCATTGCAACTTTTACCCTTTTGATCGTTTATTCAGATCTCTTCTATTCCTAAGGACCTTAAATATGTATATGTCCCGTCATAATATTCCGGGATCCTTGTTGTGTCTTCCCAGAAACCGCCAATTGTTTTATTCGCATTGCCCTCCGGGACACAAATTACCAATCCTTTTCTTGCTCGGGTAAGCAGAACACGATAGGCATTGAGCATATATTTTCTCCGCTCTTGCATACTTTCACTATCGCCGTTCTGTTCATTCCATTT
>CACZPE010000402.1 GCA_902782875.1 uncultured Ruminococcus sp.
ATCTTGTCTTCTGTGATATGGATGCGTCCGGAAGTACCGGAAGACGATATGAGTATACGGGGATTGCCGGCAGCAGAGCGGATAGATAATACTATTTCCTCCCTTGAGGGCTGATGTATCTTGTCAATTCTGCCGCCAATATATTTACCTATCTCCTGTTTTACACACAGGAGCAGCGCACCGTCAAGCATTCTTATTCTCCTTCTTGTCTGCCATCATGAAAAGCAAGGGGATAGCAGCGCCTATCAGCATTACTATGACAGCTGCGATACCGCTTTTGTCAAATGTGAAATTTGCGCCCGTGACTTTAGTTACCTCAGTGCCGTTTTCTATTACAGTTTCGACCGTTTCTCTCGGGAACACCGAATACAGCGAGCCTGTGATAAGTCCGAATATGGCTGCATAAAGTCCGAGCCTTGTCTTTTCAAGTGCCTTTGATACTACCTTTGCGCATCCGAGTATACCTATTATGATGCCAAGTGCAGTGGGTATCAGCAGCGGGAATCTCTCAAGCAGATTATCTGCAGATACCGCTTCGATTATCGTATCGTATGCTCCGAGTATGAGCATGACCAACGATCCCGAAAGTCCGGGGAGTATCATCGCAGCCGCAGCAAGAGCACCGCATACGAACAGATATATGGCTGATGCAGGCGTAAGTGATGTTATGATATGACCGGAATGCACATATGTCTTTATCACGTTTATGACGATCATAAGAGACAGACCTGCGGCAAAGGGTATGATATGTACAGGACGGAATTTGCCGTCCTTTGTGGCTTCCTTGTATATCAGAGGCAGAGAACCTGCGATCACTCCGATGAAGAAGAACTGAGTCTGTACATAGAAATGCGCAAAGCAGAAATCAAGCAGTGATGCAGAGCCGACTATGCCTATGCCCATACCGAGAGCGATAGTGAACAGAAATACGAAATTCTCAAAAATCTTTTTTATCGAAAGCTCGCCGAGTATATTCATCAGCTTGTCAAACACACGCAGGATGACCATCATTGTACCGCCGCTCACACCGGGTATAGCATTTGCGATACCTATGACGATACCCTTGAGTATATTTACAACATGTTTCACACGAACACCTCTTTTTAGTATAAACGTCAATATGACGTTTATTATAATACCATATTATGCCGAAAATTGCAAGATATTCGGCAAATATTTATGCTCTTGCCGCTGCAGTACAAACGAAAAGTTTATGGGACAGCCGTTTGTGCCGCATAAAAGGCTGTTTTCCATAATTCTGAACAAAATTATGCATATTATGTAAAATCTCTTGAAATCATCAGAATTTTATGGTATAATTAATAAAGACTATCTTTTTGAGAAGAATGGGGATGTCGTTTTGCGCAAATATATAAATGCATATATGAAGAAAGTGGAAAATGCGCTTGCCGACGATAATACCGATCTTGAAGCACTTAAAGAAGAGCATCTCAGACAGATCGGCTTCATACAGCATGAAAGGCTTGTGCATCTTATGGTCACGATAATGTGCTGTATACTCCTGTTCATGTGTCTTGGAATATTCTTTATATGCGGACTTAAAGCATTTATAGTTGTAGCAGGTCTGCTGCTGATACTTGTCTTTGCCTATCTTCTGTATTACTTCTTTATCGAGAATGCAACACAGGCACTTTACAGGCAATACAACAGGATCGCAGCAAAGCTGTCGGGAAGCGGCTCTACTGTTGAAAAGCTGCTTAATGACGATAATATGACATAAGGATGATATAGATGAATTACGATGTGCAGAAGCTCAGATCAATAATATCAAATGAAGATATAATGATAGAGTTTCAGCCTATATACTCTCTCAACACCCAGAAGTATATAGGCCTTGAAGCACTTGCGAGGGGTATAGACGGTGAATCAAGGATACCGCCTATACCGCTGTTTGATTATGCAAGAGCGAACGGAATGCTTGAAATGCTCGACAAGACCTGCAGGGAAAAGGCTATGTCTTCATTTTCAAGGCAGGGGAGCGCTCCCGCTTTATATCTGAATTTTGA
>CACZPE010000403.1 GCA_902782875.1 uncultured Ruminococcus sp.
CTTGAAATGTTCATATGTTTGATGTATAATCAGGAAAGATATAGATAGCCATCACAGGAGTGATATTTTTTGAAGCATATAATAGATGCACACTGCCATATATATCCCGATGCGATAGCAAGCAGGGCAGTAAACGGGATAGATACGTTCTATGACGGCCTGCCCGGAGAGCACTATGACGGCACAATGTCAACGCTGCTCCATTCGGGAGGGTGGTCGAGAATAGATCATTTCATAGTATTCTCCGTTGCAACAAAGCCCACTCAGGTCAAGAGCATAAACGAATACCTTGCCGACTGTGCGTCACGGTCGGGAAACAGATTCACGCCGCTCGGAGCGATGCACCTTGATTCCGAGGATATGGAAGCGGATATGGATCATCTTATCGAGCTCGGCCTCAGGGGAGTAAAAATGCATCCCGATGTGCAGGACTTCATCATAGATGAGCCGAAGGCCATGAAGCTCTATGAGATGTGTGAGGACAGGGGACTGCCCATATATGTGCATACAGGCGACTACAGATATGACCGCTCAAACCCTAACCGCACGGTCAATGTGCTGAAAGCCTTTCCGAAGCTTAAGTTCATAGGCCCGCATTTCGGCGGCTGGAGCGTATGGAAGGATGCGTACAGGATGCTTCCTGACTATCCGAATATAATGGTGGATACTTCATCGAGCTTCTACGCACTTAAGAGAGATTTTGCAAGGGATATGATACGCGCATTCGGCTCCGAGAGAGTAATGTTCGGTACGGACTTCCCCATGTGGCCGCAGAGGGATGAGCTTGAATTCCTCGATTCGCTCGAGCTTACCGATGATGAATACGAAGATATAGGCTGGCGCACATGTGCAAAGCTGTTTGATATCAGCCTGTGAGAAAGGATGACCGCCCGTGCTGCTGACAGGACGCCCGACGGCAGAGGCATCTGCAAAGGGGAATTTCCGCATAGAGTACAAATGCACCCACTGTATGAAGGAACAGATATATAACGGCATCGTAAAGACAACGGCAAGATCGGCATACGACAGGAACGCGTCAGCGGCGTTCGGTGACAGAACGGCAGAGGACGCAGGCGATGAAGCTATGAATATGGCGACGGTGAATCTTGTGGAGGAACTCGAACGTCTGCGTGATGATACCAACGTCAAGAAAAAATACAGCTCGCTGAGCAAATATATCCGCAGTGTAAAATGCCCCGACTGTTCAAACGTGCAGCCGTGGAGCGATTTCCCCCTGATACTGCCCGTGTTCGGTATGCTGCAGAGCGTCGGCTTATGGCTTGTTGTACAGACATTCACATCGATAATAGTCATGGGCTTTTTGGACAGCTTTCTCGGCGATGAAGCGCCGGGTATAGTTATGATCCTGCCGATAGTGCTTGTTATAGTATACAGCATCGTATCAAGAGTGACAGCCGCAAAGGGCGGCAAAAAGCTTGCAGAGATAGACAAGCTGCATGAACAGCAGTTTTTTCAGCCCCCGTCATTTTCCTATGAGAAGATAAACCACAGACTGTGGAAAGAATAAACAGGTGTCTGCAAAGGAGATATCTTATGTCCGACAAAAAATTTGTTACTGTGGACGGCAACGAAGCGGCGGCTTATGTTGCCTATGCATTCACGGAAATAGCCGCCATATACCCCATAACTCCGTCATCGCCGATGGCGGGAAAGACCGATGTCTGGTCTGCCAACGGAAAGAAGAACATATTCGGCCAGACTGTACAGCTTGTGGAGATGCAGGCTGAATCGGGCGCTATAGCCGCTGTGCACGGCGCGGTAGAGACAGGTGCGCTTGCATCGAGCTATACCTCATCACAGGGACTTATGCTGATGATACCGACGATGTACCGTATATCTGGCGAGCGTCATCCTGCGGTGCTCCATGTGGCCGCAAGAACAGTGGGTACCCACGCGCTGTCGATATTCGGCGATCATTCGGATGTATATGCGTGCCGTCAGACGGGCTGGGGCATGATATCCACTTCAAGCGTGCAGGAGGTAATGGACCTTGCGGGCGTGGCACATCTTGCCGCAATAAAGGGCAGAGTTCCTTTCATGCATTTCTTTGACGGCTTCCGTACCTCTCACGAGATAACAAAGGTGGAGCAGATATCCTATGATGATCTTGCGTCTATGGTAGACTACGAGGCGCTTGATAAATTCAGGGCGCATGCGCTCAATCCCGAGCATCCGATGGTGCGCGCCACGGTGCAGAACCCGGATATATACTTCCAGGTGCGCGAGGCGAACAATACCGACTATGCAGTGCTTCCCGACATCGTCGAGGAGTATATGCAGAAGATATCCGCCGTCACAGGCAGGGACTATCATGTCTTCAACTACTACGGCGCACCCGATGCAGAGCGCGTGATAGTTGCAATGGGCTCCGTATCGACATGTATTGAAGAAGTTGTCGATCACCTCAACGCAAAGGGCGAAAAGGTGGGCTTCATACAGGTTCATCTGTTCAGACCCTTTGATATAAAGCGCTTTGTCGCTGCGATACCCGATACCTGCAAGGCCGTTGCTGTGCTTGACCGCACAAAGGAGATGGGCAGCGCTGGCGAGCCCCTCTATCAGGATGTGCGCACCGCACTTTTCGGCAGAGACGGCATAAAGGTGGTCGGCGGCAGATACGGCCTGTCCTCAAAGGATACCACACCTGCACAGATAGCTGCGGTATATGAGAATCTGAAGCTTGCTGAGCCGAAGAAC
>CACZPE010000404.1 GCA_902782875.1 uncultured Ruminococcus sp.
AAAAGACCTGAAAACGAGAAAACAAGGGAACTGACGCAGAAGCTTTACGACAAAAGCATAAAGGGTGAAGAGCGCAGTAGGCTGGCAGACGAGCTGGCAAAGGAGAGATACAGGCTCGACAAAAGAAAGCCCATGTCCCATAAGGCATCTGCTGTGGGGAGCATTGTGTTCGGAGTGCTGGCTATGGCTCTTGGGGCGGTGTATTTCATCGGTGTTTCGCACAGTGCGGACATGAACGGCGGTTCGCTGAATACAGATACTTTCTGTTATATGATCTACGGATTGATTCTGTTGATGATGATCGGTGTGTCGGTGGCATCCACTTTCTTCAAGAAGGAGCCCGATGACGAGATGTCCCGCTATGACAAGTGCAGGGCGGCTTCAAATGCAGCACCTGCGACAATGGCGTTTGGCACACTTTTATATCTGTTTTTGGATACATATACAGGTGACATACAGTTCGGCAAGGAGTTGCTGTTCGTCACGCTCCTGTTCATATCGGGTATGTACATGGTCATTGCATGGGCCGGATTCCTCGTGTATGAAATGAAAAGCGGCAGTACGGAGGATGAATGATGGCGGAGTTCACAACACGCATAAAGGAGCTCAGACAAGCGCGGGACATGAAGCAGAGCGAGCTTGCGGAGCTGGTCGGTGTGCGCCGCGAGACGATAGTCAGGATAGAAAAAGGGCTGTACAACCCGTCGCTGAAGCTGGCTGTTGATATTGCAAGGGTATTCGGCTGCACGGTGGAAGAAGTTTTCATATTCGGGGAAGAATAGATGACAGCCATAGTTGTATATAGTGGAAAATGCTTTAAAAACATTAAAAAATTGTACATTGTTTTCGATGCATTTTTTTTCAAAAGCACTTGAAAAAAAATTAATAGTATGATACAATAAACTGTAAGCATTTATCTTCTTATATTGAAGAAGTTTTATACAGGCGCAGGAGGATTTCAAATGGCGATCATGGTTGATAACGACACCAATGCTTTCGAGGAAGTTATAAAGGTCGTAGGTGTCGGCGGCGGCGGCGGAAACGCTGTCAACAGAATGATAGAAAAAGGCATACAGGGCGTTCAGTATGTTGCGGTGAATACCGATTCCAAGGCGCTCAATCTTTCCTCTGCCGATACTAAGGTACAGATAGGCGTTAAGCTCACAGGCGGCAAGGGCGCAGGCGCAAAGCGCGAGATAGGTGCTGCCAGTGCCGAGGAGAACAGAGATGAGATAAAGGCTGCTCTTCAGGGCTCGGATATGGTGTTCATCACCGCAGGTATGGGCGGCGGCACAGGTACAGGCGCAGCTCCCGTAGTTGCCGAGATAGCAAAGGAAATGGGCATACTCACTGTTGCTGTAGTAACAAAGCCCTTTGACTTTGAGATGAAGAAAAAGATGCAGACTGCTCTTGCAGGTATCGACGAGCTCAAGCAGCACGTTGACTCCCTGATAGTTATCCCCAACCAGCGTCTTCTCGAACTCCAGGATGAGCAGCTCACATGGCCGCAGGCTATGGATATGGCAAACGAGATACTCAATGTCGGCGTAAAGTCCATTGCAGAGCTTATAACCGTAGCAGGCGAGATAAACGTTGACTTTGCCGATGTAAGAACCATCATGGAGGATGCAGGCTACGCTCATATGGCTACAGGCCACGGCGAGGGCAAGGACAAGGCTGCAAGCGTTGCACAGCAGATAATCGCATCTCCTCTGCTTGAAACATCCATTTCGAGCGCAACCAAGCTTCTTATCAATGTTATCTCCAGCTCCGACGTTCCTCTTATGGAGATCAACAATGCGATAGATATGATAACCGAAGCGGCTGATCCCGATGTTGAGGTTATCTTCGGTAAGTCCACAGACAACGGCATGAGGGACGAAATGACCATAACAGTCATTGCGGCAGCATTCAAGAACGATATGGTGAATGCTCCTTCTGCTGCTCCCGTTCTTCCGTTTGAGACAACTCCTGCAGTTGAGAAGATCGCGGCAGCTCCCGCAAAGCCCAAGCCTGTAACTGCTACAGAGGACTACAGCGCATTCTTTGATATGATAAACAGCAAGTGATCTTAGCGGCATTCCCTGACAGGGCGTGCCGCTTTTTGCAAGGGAGGGGTATCCTTGAAAAGTCTGAAAGAGCTCAAAGGCTGGAAGATCATACTCGGCATAATGGCGGGGATGCTCCTTATCCTGCTTCTGTCGGCGGTACTGTACAGTATAGGCGACGGTATCAGAGAAAATATATATGAAGGTTACCGCAAGGATGCCGTCGAGGCGGGATACAGAGAATTCAACAACTGCACGCCGGTCGGTGATGTGACGGCAGATGGCATTACATACAGGTGCTTTGATGTGCATGATGAGATGTTCGGCGGACAGATGCTGATAGACAGGAGAGTATCCTATAAGGGCTCCGGCCTGAAAGGAAAACAAATCATATACGGCAGAAAGACAGAGCTCAACGATGCAGGTACAGTCATAGAGCCCTATGTTGCATATGCAGAGCCTGTGCTGTGGGATGATATCGGCTGGATCCTGATAATTGCGATATATTTTTTGCTGCCAGTTGCGGAAGCTTTCATGGCTGCGGTGCTGGCGGGATATTTCATAGTCTATCTCGCAAAGTATATCAGATACAAAAAAGCGGCTGCCTGACAGCCGCTTTTTATATGTAACAGCAAATTATCCATATTGTATAATATATGAGATATTATACAATATGGATTTTATTTCTATATTCTTTCCATGAATCTGTCAAATGATGCCATACCGTCGGGGGTGCGCTTGTATACTCCTGCATGTTCGAGCACCTTTGCAAACACCTTGCCTGTTTCATCACGGAGTACGGAGAGTATATCTTCCTTTGATTTTCCCTTAAGTGAGGGAGCAAATGTATCTGCCCAGTCTGCGTGCTTTGAAAGGATATCATCGGAGCGGTAGTCCTTTCCTTCGGCGATATGATCTGCAAGAGATTCGAGCTCAGCCTTAAGTCTTGCGGGGAGTACAGCAAGGCCCATTACTTCGATAAGGCCGATATTTTCCTTTTTGATATGGTGCAGCTCCGAATGGGGATGATATACCCCCAGGGGATGCTCTTCGGTGGTGATGTTGTTTCTCAGTACGAGGTCAAGCTCATATGCGTCTCCCCTGCGCCGTGCGATGGGAGTTATCGTGTTGTGGGGGGTATCATCCGTTTCGGCGAATATGAATGCGTCCTCATCGGTATATCCTCTCCATGCGGTGAGTATGCGGTCCGCGAGAGCGGCAAGCCGCGACGGATTCTCTCCGCTGATGCGTATCACCGACATGGGCCATGTAACACGCCCGACGGATATATCCTCAAAGCCTTTTATGGTATACTCTTTCTCCACGGGGGCCTTCTCCATCGCAAAGGTATATCTTCCGCCCTGGAAATGCTCATGGGCGAGTATCGAGCCGCCTACTATAGGCAGATCCGCATTCGAGCCCACAAAGTAGTGGGGGAATTTGCCGACGAAATCAAGCAGCTTTTCAAATGCTTTCCTGTCTATCACCATGGGAGTATGGGTGCGGTTGAAGGCGATGCAGTGCTCGTTGTAGTAAACATACGGCGAGTACTGAAAGCCCCATTTCTCTCCGGCTATTTCTATGGGTATTATCCTGTGATTCTGTCTTGCGGGATGATCCGCCCTGCCTGCATAGCCCACATTATCCTCACACAGAAGGCATTTCGGATAGCCGCTTTTTATATTCCTTGCGGCGGCAATCGCCTTCGGATCCTTTTCGGGCTTTGACAGGTTTATGGTTATGTCAAGCTCGCCGTAAGCGGTCTGTGTTTTCCATTTTATATCCTTTGCAATGCGGTAGCGGCGGATATAATCGGTATCACAGCTGAATTTATAGTAGTTGTCGGTGGCGGCAGCGGGACTTATGCCGTAGTCTGCGTAAAATCTGTCCGCGACCTCTGACGGGCGGGGACAGAGACAGGCCATGATCTTTGTGTCAAACAGATCCCTGTATACAGGACTGTCTTCGCAGAGCCCCTTTTCCACGGCAAAATCAAGCAGAGCTCTGAGGATATCCTCAAGCTCTGCTTTTATAACGGTTTCACATGGCGTATAATCGTCTATTTGTAATACAGAGAGTATAGAATTTCTTGCGAATATCTCATCCTCTCTGCGGATAAGACCACATTCCATACCGTATCTCACAAGTGCATCTATATATCCGCATATCTTCATATCAAGCCACTCCGTATCATAGATTTATTGCACTCTTGGCCTTGTTGACTATGGTCTTGTCATTCTCATAGATAAGCAGGTTATGTGCATGGCCTATATCCACCCAGCGCACCTCAGCTATCTCGCCCTCTCCGGGGACAAAATCATAGCTCTTGGCCTTTGCAAGGAAATAGACAACGACCTTCTGGGTGTCCTTCCTCGGGAAATAGGTCACCGTCTCGCGGAAAGTCGGGTCTATCATCACGTCTATGTTTGTTTCTTCCTTGATCTCACGCAGTGCTGTTTCTACCTCGCTTTCCCCCTCCTCGGTGTGACCTTTCGGAAAGGACCAGTGGCCGCTGTGTATGTGCTTTATCAGCAGTATTTCGAGATTGCCGTGATGCTTTCTGTAGACCACAGCTCCGCAGGACTTCTCAAACAGCATTCTTTCACGCCCCTGTCATAATGGAATAATATATCTATTATATTATATCACACAATTTATCATTTGTCTATAGTATATGAAAAAATAGGGCCCGGGGATCGGGGTATATAGTTTAATATTTGTAGATAATATATCATAATATACAAAATGTATAGTTTAGCGGGCATAAAAACAACATTACGTATAATATATAGAAATTATACGTAATGTATTTACTGCGCTATTATATCAAGCAATGGCTGATTTTCAAAGTGTTTCTCTGCTTGTGAAGTATTCCCCGGCAAGCGATGCCATTTTTTCGAGCACCTCGTCGGGATCTCCCTCCATAGTGGCTCCTGCGGCGTTGGCATGGCCGCCTCCGCCTGCCTTTGCGCAGATAAGGTCTGCTCTGTAGCCTTTGGCGCAGCGCACAGATATGCGGCATATGCCTTTGCGTTTTTCGCGCACAACTATGCCTGCCTTTATCCCCTGCGGCTCTTCGGCGATATCGTTCAGCCCTTCTACATCGGAGTCGGTGATGTCAAGCTCGGTATAATCCGCATTTCTCAGCACAAAGCCCGCTATTTTGCCGTCTGCAAAGTATTTCCTGCTGCTTTTCAGTCTGTCTTCAATTTCAAGGCGCTTGGGGCTTTTGATAAGGAAAAATCGCCTTGCGAGGCCTGATACATCCGCACCGCAGGCGGCAAATACCGAAGCATATCTCATGGTATCGCTGTTTACCGAGGTCGAGCGGAAGCAGGAGGTATCCGTTATCAGTCCTGTGTACAGAAAGTCTGCCATAAGTGCTGATACCGGCGCACCCAGAAGCTGTATCAGTTCATATACTATCTGTGCACATGAGGAGGCTGTCGGGTCTGTGTATTTGTATGATGCGTCTACGGTATTGTTTTCGTGGTGGTCTATGCAGCAGAGTATGCGTTTGTCGGAGTATTCCCCGAGGCGTTCCTTTGTGGAGGTGTCCACGCATATACAGTGGGGATGGCGCAGGACCTGCTTTTCCACCCTGTCCGTGAGGAAAAGATAGTTATCCGGTATGGCACTTGTGCATACAGGCATGGCCTTCTTCCCTGCCAGACGCAGTGCAAGCGCCAGGGCATATGCAGAGCCTATCGCATCGCCGTCCGGGTTTATGTGGTATATTATCTCAAATTCGTCATTGTCATAGAGCACATCGGCTATATCCTGAAGATCGGTCATATACATACCTCGCTTATAAGTTTATACACTATTTACGGTATCTGAGCTCCCAGAATGCAAGAGCTCCTGCGGCGGCAACATTCAGGGAATCCACGCCGTGCTGCATGGGTATCCTGACGGTATAGTCACAGCTTGCTATAGTGCTTTTGCAGAGTCCGTCACCCTCGGTGCCCAGTACGATCGCCAGCTTATCCTCGGACTTGAGCGCGGGGTCATCTATGCTCACGGAGTCATCAGAGAGGGCCATGGCCGCTGTAGCAAAGCCCAGCGCTGACAGCTCCTCCGTCCACTTTGTCTCTTTTTCAAAATAAGCCCAGGGTATCTGGAAGACCGTGCCCATGCTTACGCGCACCGCACGCCTGTTGAGGGGATCGCAGCAGTCGGGCGTCAGGAGCACTGCGTCGGTACCGAGTGCTGCGGCTGAGCGGAATATTGCGCCTATATTCGTGGAGTCCGCGATATTTTCAAGCACCGCTATCCTGTGGGCACCGGAGACAGTATCGGCTATCGTCTTCGGCACAGGGCGCCGCATGGCACACAGCACACCTCTTGTCAGGCGGAAGCCCGCGATTTGCTCGAGCAGGGAGCTGTCGGCGGTATAGAGCGGTATGTCATAGTCCTTGCATCTGTCTATGACCTGCTGTGCGCTGCCGTCGATATGACGTCTGTCCATAAGCATGGATAAAGGCTCCAGTCCCTCGTTCAGTGCAACGTTAATCACCTTCGGGCTCTCTGCGATGAATATGCCCTTTGACGGCTCAAGCCTGTTTCTCAGCTGTGCTTCGGTAAGCTTTGAATAGACCTCAGTGCCGTCTGCAGAGAGATCGGTTATTTCGGTAAGATACATGATAACACCCTTTGCTTGAGTTGATAGTTGATAAGGATCGATGCATACACATTTTTATAAAGTATATCATATAATTTTATTGCTGTCAATTTGTATAAAACTACCCAAAATCTAAAAAAATCGCAATTTTTGTGCAGAAAACGCCAAATTCACAAAATTTGACAAAAAAATCTGCAAAAACTATTGACAAAAAAGTGCAAATATTGTATAATAAATCACAGTCGGAAATACTGACTTTCTGATTAGTTATAGGATGTTTTCCATATAAATAGAAAAAAGTGAGGGGAAGAAAATGAAAAAGAAAGTAAGAGGCTTTACACTTATCGAGCTTATCGTCGTTCTTGCTATTATTGCTGTACTTGGTGCGGTAATAGTTCCGAATGTCATTCAGCAGATAAGACAGCAGAAAATAGATACAGCAAATACGTATGCACATCAGATATATGATGCGACTACAGACTATATGATCAGCCTTCAGAA
>CACZPE010000405.1 GCA_902782875.1 uncultured Ruminococcus sp.
CTCCTCCATATCCTTTGATGCGAGAATGTACCGCTCGGACATCGAAGGCTCTGTGGCTCATGCGACTATGCTCGGCGAGCAGGGGATAATAGACAGCTCCGAGAGTGAGAAGATAACCGCTGAACTTAAAAATATACTGGCGGATATCGACAGCGGAGCCCTTGAATTTGATCCGAATGCGGAAGATATACATATGTTCATCGAGCAGGTGCTCACCGAGAGACTCGGCGACACAGGCAAGAGACTTCATACTGCAAGAAGCCGCAACGATCAGGTAGCGGTGGATATAAGACATCACCTCAGAGGCGAGTGCGACGAGATAGCCGCTCTTGTGAAGGAGCTCATCGAGACTATAATCACCACCGCCCAGGAGCATTATGATACCGTAATGCCCGGATATACCCATATGCAGAGAGCTCAGCCCGTGACCTTTGCGCATCATATAATGGCGTATGCGCAGATGCTTACCCGCGATCTTGACAGACTTTATGACTGCCGAAGACGCATGAATGTAATGCCTCTCGGCTCATGCGCACTGGCGGGTACCACATATCCTCTCAACAGATACCGCACTGCGGAGCTGCTGGGATTTGACGATATAACCTACAACAGCCTTGACGGCGTATCTGACAGAGATTTCTGCATTGAGCTGGCTGGTGTTATATCCATACTCATGATGCATCTTTCAAGATTTTCCGAGGAGATCATAATGTGGTGCTCCTGGGAATTCAAGTTCATCGAGCTTGACGATGCATATTCCACAGGCTCATCCATTATGCCCCAGAAGAAAAACCCGGATATAACCGAGCTTATAAGAGGCAAGACAGGCAGAGTATATGGCGATCTGATGACTCTGCTCTCCATGATGAAAAATCTCCCCCTTGCATACAACAAGGATATGCAGGAGGACAAGGAAGCTCTATTTGACGCGGTCGACACGGGCAAGATGTGTATATCCACATTCATACCGATGTTTGCGACTATGACGGTGCTCAAGGACAATATGCGCCGTGCGGCGGCAAAGGGCTTCATAAATGCTACAGACTGCGCAGACTATCTGGTGAAGAAGGGTCTGCCTTTCAGAAGCGCATACAAGATAACAGGAACTCTCGTGGCTCGCTGCATAGAGCTTGACACGACACTTGAGGAGCTCCCGCTGAATGAATACAAAAAGCTCTCGGAGCTTTTTGATGATGATGTATACAAAGCTATCAGCCTTGACACCTGCGTTATGCAGAGAAATGTAGACGGCGGCCCCGCCCCCGAGGCAGTCGCAAAGCAGATCGAAAAGCTCAAGGCACAGCTCAGAAGATACAACTGATCTCATGCGGGAAGCTCCATATAAAGGAGAATACCGCAATGAATGAGAAAATACGTTTTTTTGAAGAATTATCCGCAAACGGCCATGCAGCACTGCAGATACTGCAGTACGACGGATGGATCCTGCGCTTTTCCGAGGGGTATACAGGCAGGGCGAATTCGGTAAGTGTGCTTTATCCGTCAACCAAGGGTATTGAAGAAAAGGTCGCATACTGCGAGAAATGCTACTCACAACAGGGACTGCCCTGTATATTCAAGCTGACTGACAATGATACCGAACTTGATGGTTACCTTGCAGGCAGGGGATACGCAGTAGTAACTCCTACGGATGTGAAGGTGCTTGATCTTGACGGTACAGACTTCGGTTATGACGAAAGCTGTATATTTTCCGGTGACTTCTCACAGTGGCTGCCGTATTACTTTGAGTTTGAACAGATCGGTGATACCGCAAAGCAGGATATATACCGCAGGATGCTTGAAAAAGTGCTGGTAAAGACCATATACTGCACGGTGATGTATGAGGGCAAGCCCGCGGCGTGTGCATCTGCAGCGATAGAACATGGATATATGCTGCTGCAGAATGTGGTCGTTGATCCTAAACTTCGCGGAAAGGGCCTGGGCAGAAAGCTCTGCTGTGCGCTGATCGCAAAGGCAAAGGAAGCGGGAGCACGTTTTTCATATCTTCAGGTGGTGCAGACAAATGCTGCGGCTGTCGGGCTTTATGAAAAACTGGGATTTGAAAAGGTATATACATACTGGTATATGAAAAAGAACAGGGAGTGTCTGTTATGATAAAGGTATTTATAGACGGCAAGGAAGGCACGACAGGCCTTCAGATATTTGAACGCTTTGCGGGCAGGGACGATGTCGAGGTGCTTCAGATACCCGAGGAGCTGAGAAAGGATGCCGCAGAGAGAAAGAAGTATATCAACGAATCGGATATAACCTTCCTCTGTCTGCCCGATGATGCGGCAAGAGAGGCTGTATCCCTGGTGGAGAACGACAATACCAGGATAATAGACGCTTCCACAGCGCACCGCACCGAAAAGGGCTGGGTATACGGCCTGCCCGAGCTTACTCCCACAAGACGTGAGGAGATAGCGGCTGCAAAGCGTGTAGCAGTGCCCGGCTGCTATGCCAGCGGATTCAACGTGCTTATGTACCCTATGGTAAAGTACGGCATGATACCTCAGTATTATCCTGTATGCTGCCACGCATTCTCGGGCTACAGCGGCGGCGGCAAGAAGCTCATCGCGCTCTATCAGGATGAGAACAGGGATGAAGGCTTTGAGAGCGTGCGTATGTACGCAATGGGCAAGACACATAAGCATATCAAGGAAATGATGGCTGTATCGGGCCTGTCCTATCCGCCTGCGTTCTGCCCGTCAACTGCAGATTACTACAAGGGCATGCTCGTGAACGTGCCCATACACCGCAGAGCCATGTCCAAGAAGGCGACTGCGCAGGACGTGTGGGAGATGCTCGCAAAGCACTACGAGGGTCAGCACTTCGTACAGGTGATGCCCTTCGGCGAGGAAGCACCCGATATACTTTATGCAAATACCCTTGCGGGTACCAATATGCTCAGGATATATGTATACGGCAATGATGACTATATACTCCTGACATCACAGCTTGACAATCTCGGAAAGGGCGCGTCCGGAGCGGCTGTCCAGTGCATGAACATCATGATGGGCATAGACGAGCGCACAGGGCTTGAATAATGACCACGATATATTTTGTGCGCCACGCACAGCCCGACCCTTCGGGGGGATACAATCCTGATTTCCCCCTGACACCCACGGGACGGAGAGATTCACAGGCTGTGCAGTGGGTGCTTGAGGACAAGAACATATCTGCGCTGTATGCATCGGAATACATACGCACCGCGCAGACTCTCGAATACTACTCGATGTCTTCCCACAAGCCGATAACCGTTATTAAGGGGATACACGAGAGAGTAGCGGGCAAATGGAAAGAGATCGACACGAACTACTCGCAGTTTATCGTAAAGCAGTGGAATGACCACAGCCTTAAGGCAGAGGGCGGCGACAGCTTTGACGATGTGAAGAACAGAGCAGTGCCAGTGATAAAGGAGCTTATCGCAAAGCATGACGGCGAAAGTATCGCGGTCGGTATCCACGGTATGTGTCTTGGCATAATACTCTCCGAATTCATAGACGGTTTCGGGTACAATGATTTTGCGGAATTCGTGGATATGCTCCCCTATGTCCTCTGTGTGGATTTTGAAGACGGACGGTATATGGGCTCATGTACAGAGCTTGCCGTGAGAAGGGGCTATCCTCTCAATTATATGATGGACGGTGTTAAGAAATGATAGATATGGATAAATTCCCCGTGACCGAAGGCGGGGTATGTGCCGCAAAGGGCTTCAGAGCAAGCGGATATTACTGCGGCATAAAGGCATTCATGCAGACAGGCGCAGACGGGAATGAAAGCCCTCTGAGCGGAAAGAAGAACGATATCGCGATGGTCGTATCCGATGTTGTCTGCAATACCGCGGGAGTATACACCTCAAACAAGGTAAAGGGCGCACCTGTAGTGGTCACAAAGAGAAATCTCGCATCAAACGGCGGACTCTCACAGGCAGTGATCGTAAACTCGGGCAATGCCAATACCTGCAACGGCGACGGCGAGGAGAAGGCACAGGCTATGTGTGATCTCGTTTCCGAAAAGCTGGGCATAGCATCCGACAGGGTGATCGTCGCCTCTACGGGAGTTATCGGTCAGGTACTGCCTCTCGAGCCCATAAAGAAAGCGATAGATCCTCTTTACGAAGGACTTTCTTATACAGGCAACGTTGAGGCTGCAACGGCTATCATGACCACGGATACCGTGAAGAAGGAATACGCCGTAAAGTTCACCGCAGGTGGCAAAGAATGCACCATAGGCGGTATGGCAAAGGGCAGCGGCATGATACATCCGAATATGGCGACAACGCTCAATTTCATAACTACAGACTGTGCGGTGTCCGTACCGATGCTTCAGAAGGCACTCTCCGAGGTAGTGAAGATCACATACAACTGTCTTTCCGTAGACGGCGATCAGTCTACCAATGATACCTGCATGCTCATGTCTGACGGCCTTGCGGGAAATGCCGAGATAGCCGCAGAGGGCGAGGATTTTGATACATTCAAGGCAGCACTCACCCAGGTAATGGCAAATCTTACGAGAATGCTTGCCAAGGACGGCGAGGGCGCAACAAAGCTCGTAACATGTGTATGCACAGGCGCTCCCGACCTTGATACCGCGATCATCATCGCCAAAAGCGTTATACGCTCCCCGCTGGTGAAGTGCGCGATGTACGGCGCTGACGCAAACTGCGGACGCATCATGTGCGCAATGGGATATGCGGATACAGACTGTGATGTTACACAGGCGGATGTATACTACATCTCCGCCGCAGGAAAGATACTGGTATGTGAAAACGGTCTGGGACTTAAGTTTGACGAGGACCTCGCCAAGAAGATACTCGACGAGGATGAGATAGAGATATTCGTAGATCTTCACAGGGGCAGCGCAGACGCTACAGCATGGGGCTGCGACCTTACATATGACTATGTGAAGATAAACGGCGATTACCGTTCATGACATACAGGAGAGGATAAGTGAAAATGAATATAGCTGATGATGTGCGCTCAAAGGTGCTTATTGACGCACTTCCCTACATACAGAAATACAACAACAAGATCGTAGTCATAAAATACGGCGGCAACGCCATGACCAATGAAGAACTGAAGGATGCCGTTATGAGCGATATCGTCCTGCTCAATCTTGTCGGCATCAATACAGTTCTCGTTCACGGCGGCGGCCCCGAGATAAACGATATGCTCAGACGCGTGGGCATAGAGAGCAAGTTCATAAACGGTCTGCGCTATACCGATGAGGCTACTGTGGATATCGTAAAGATGGTGCTTGCGGGCAAGGTCAACAAGGAGCTTGTGGCTCATCTTGCGCAGCACAAGGGCAGAGCCCTCGGCATGTGCGGCATAGACGGCAATATGATACGCTGCCATAAGCTTGAAGCAGAGCAGGATCTCGGATTTGTCGGCGAGATAGACGAGGTCGATACAAAGCCCATAAAGGATGCGCTCAATAACGGATATATCCCCGTTATCGCAACTGTTGCAAGCGACAGGAGCGGTCAGACCTATAACATAAATGCGGATACTGCTGCGGCAAGGATCGCTGCAGAGCTGTCTGCGGAGAATCTTGTACTGATGACGGATATAAGAGGCCTTCTCAGGGACAAGGATGATGAGTCCACCCTCATAGCCAAGGTACAGGTCAGCGAGGTGCCCTTCCTCAAGCGTCAGGGCATAATAAGCGGCGGTATGATACCCAAGATAGACTGCTGCGTTGAGGCTGTGAGAAGAGGCGTGAACAAAGCGGTCATCATAGACGGCAGAATACCTCATTCGATACTTATAGAGCTGCTTTCAAACGAAGGAATAGGCACACAGTTTGCCTGATACGGGAGAACGGATATGAAAAAGATAACAGCCGCTGTGGCAGCTGCAGTCATACTCTGTGGCTGTACGGCAAATACACCCTCTGCACAGACAGATACTACCGCACCGGAGACCACCGCTGCACAAACAGAGATACAGTCGGAGACCCGGAGCGAGGCTGCAGAGACCGAATCTTCAGAGACCGCTGAAGATACTCAGACATCATCCGATACCGAGGCGCAGACATCTGCCGACACTGAGCAGACCACCGCTGAAGAAACACCTGCAGGCAATGACTACAGGACGCTTTACAAGGCAAAGCTCAGGGAGATCATGGACGAGCATAAGAATGAGGATATGTCCACATTCAGGTTCTCGTTATACGATGTGGGCGGTGACGATACCCCGGAGCTTATAATATCCGAAGGCGAATGGCATGCCGCATCGGCGGAGCTTTTTGCTGTAAAGGACGGCAGCGTTGAATTCATAGGCTATGTGGGTTCATACGGCGAAGCTGTGTATATGCCCGGGAAGAAAGCCTTCAACAACGCAAACGGCGGTATGGGCTACTTCTACAATACCCTGACCGAATTTGACGGCAGCGGGCTTAAGGACGGCATCAGCATAGAGGGGTATTCTGGTCCCGACTACAACAGCGATGACTATGATACGACCATAGAGGAATACACCGTAAACGGTGAGAAGGTCACCTCCGACGAGTACTACAAGACATATGAAGAGAACTTTGACGGCTATTTCGTATCTCTCGGCAGAAACTTCTTTATAAATGAACACGCCATATCTGCGGTGTTTGACGATCTCGGAGCGGAGAAGGGCTTTGACGAGCTGATACTCTCTGTACCGACAGAGGGAGAACAGTGGGGCCTCCCCGAAAAGATGGCCTATGTGGATATGACAGGTGACGGCAGCCCTGAACTCATCTTCTCCAACGGTTACAGCTGTGATATGTATTCCTATGACAAGGGCGTGAAGTACGCGGGCAGCATACCGTCATACGGCTATTCACCCTATGAGTATTTCAGCACTATGGATCTCGATGTGGATTATTCCGAGACCGACACGGTATACACCCTTACCGTGAATGAAAAGGAAGGCAAAGCGGTATGGAGACAGCATTCGCTGTCGGATGACTTCTATATATCCACCTATGAGTCGGGTATGCTCTATGCCCTTCACCACTATCAGGCCATAAAGCTCACTGACGGTACATATGTCTATGCAGTTGACGGAAAGCAGACAGACGAGTCTGATTATGATACCTATACCCAGGGGCTGTTCAGTGACGACTACAAGGAGATCGAATTCTACGGTCTTGCGGTGGGCTGATATGAGAGTACTTATGAATGATGAAAAGAGCAGACCGCTGATCGCGGAATGCCATACGATGTATTACGATGCGGCTCTGAGAGCCTTCGTGATACGCACGGATACTGAGAGATACCTGAATCCCTCCGTATCCGAGCCTGCGGCGGCGGATATATGCCGTCAGGCGCTTATCACAGGAACGGCGGATATCACGTCGTATGACAGAACGTATACAGAAAAGCAGTTCGGTGATATATATTCTCCCGAAGGCTTGTGGAAATGAAAGAAGGTAAACATATGTCTACTATAGAGAAATTCGACAGCCACGTTATGCATACCTACGGCAGGCTCCCCATCGTGCTTGAAAAGGGCAGCTCGGCATCCGCTGTTGATGAGGACGGAAAAGAGTATATAGATTTCGGCAGTGGCATTGGCACAAATTCCCTCGGCTACTGCGATGAGAAGTGGGCCGATGCGGTATGCGCACAAGTAAGGTCAATACAGCATACATCAAACTATTTCTATACAAAGGTACAGGCCGATCTTGCGGAAAAGCTCTGCGGTACTACGGGCTACAAGTCGGTATTCTTCGGCAATTCAGGCGCTGAGGCAAATGAATGTGCGATAAAGATCGCAAGGAAATACTCCTTTGACAAGTACGGCAAGGAGAGGACCACGATTGTAACTCTGGTCAATTCCTTCCACGGAAGGACCGTGACCACGCTTTCCGCTACAGGCCAGGACGTGTTCCACAACTATTTCTTCCCGTTCACACCGGGCTTTGTGAATACCCCCGCAAATGATATCCCCGCTCTTGAAAAGCTCATCGCAGAGGATAAGAGCATATGCGCCGTCATGTTTGAATTTGTACAGGGCGAGGGCGGTGTAAACAGGCTCGACAATGATTTTGTGAAAAAGATATTCGAGCTCTGCGAAGCAAATGATATACTCACGATCGCTGATGAAGTACAGTCGGGAATGGGCAGGACAGGTACAGTGCTCGCTTCCGAGCAGTACGGCGTAAAGCCCGACGTTACAACACTTGCAAAGGGCATCGCGGGCGGAATTCCCATGGGTGCCTGCCTTGCGGGTGAAAAGTGCGCTGAGGTGCTCGGCAAGAGCATGCACGGCTCTACCTTCGGCGGCAATCCCATTGCCTGCGCAGGTGCCAATGCGGTAATCGACAGGCTGACATCGGAGGGCTTCCTTGAGGAGGTCGTAAACAAGGGCTACTATATCTCAAAGGCGCTTCTTGATATGGACGGCGTTGAGTCCGTTACGGGCATGGGCATGATGATAGGAGCGGTGCTTAAGGACAAGGACGCACATGAGGTCATGGAAAAGGCCGCTGAAAAGGGACTGCTCATACTCACCGCAAAGGAAAAGATAAGGCTGCTGCCGCCTCTCACCATATCCTATGAGGATATCGACAAGGGGCTTGAGATACTCAGAAGCCTGCTGTAACAGCTGATGAAAATGACAGCAGAGCTTTCAAACGGAGGTATACAAATGAAAAAACATCTTCTTAAAATGGCGGATCTCACCCGTGATGATATAATCGAGCTTCTCAATCTTGCAGACCAGCTCAAATATGAGCTCAAGCACGGCATTCCGCACCGTCATCTCGAGGGCAAGACCCTGGGCATGATATTCCAGAAATCTTCCACACGCACAAGGGTATCCTTTGAAACGGGTATGTATCAGCTGGGCGGACAGGCGCTCTTCCTCTCCAACCGCGATCTGCAGATAGGCAGAGGCGAGCCTGTTGAGGACACCGCAAGAGTGCTCTCCCGCTATCTTGACGGCATTATGATACGCACCTTCGAGCAGAAGGAAGTGGAGGATCTTGCAAACTACGGCACGATTCCGATAATAAACGGCCTCACCGATTACTGCCATCCCTGTCAGGTGCTTGCTGACCTTATGACAATACGTGAGTACAAGGGCCAGTTTGACGGACTGAAAATGACCTATATCGGCGACGGAAACAATATGGCAAATTCCCTTATCACAGGCGGACTTACAGTGGGTATGCAGGTATCTGTCGCATGCCCTGAGGGATATCGTCCCGATGCTGCTGTACTTGAATTTGCCAAGGGCTTTGAAGGAAAGTTCGAGCTCACCGACGATCCGCTCACTGCCGCTAAGGACGCAGATGTGCTCTTTACCGATGTATGGGCTTCCATGGGCCAGGAGGGCGAAGCCGAGATCAGGAAGAAGGCATTCGCGGGATATCAGATAAACGATGATATA
>CACZPE010000406.1 GCA_902782875.1 uncultured Ruminococcus sp.
CATATCATCACTATCGAGGACCCTATCGAGTACGTTCACGAGCACAAGCGCTGCATGGTGAACCAGCGTGAGGTCGGCGACGACGTAGAATCCTTCTCGATGTCACTTCGTGCGGCTCTTCGTGAAGACCCCGATGTTATACTCGTCGGAGAGATGCGTGACTATGAAACGATCTCTGCTGCTATAACCGCCGCAGAAACAGGACACCTTGTAATGTCCACGCTTCATACCACATCTGCAGCTGATACCATCAACCGTATCATCGACGCATTCCCCGCACATCAGCAGAACCAGATCAGAACACAGCTCGCTACCGTTATCGTAGGTATATGCGCACAGACACTCGTACCTACCGCAGACGGCAAGGGACGTGTAGCTGCTCTTGAGATACTCAACGGTACTGACCCTGTTAAGGCGATGATCCGTGATAACAAGGTTCATATGATCCCGTCTACTATCCAGTCCGGTAAGAAGGACGGAATGGTATCTCTCGACCAGGAACTTGCAAGAATGGTAAAGCAGGGTGTAATCACCGAGCTCCATGCAAGAGAGAAGAGCACAGATATTTCCGAGTTCGAGCGTTACATGAAGTCGAACATGCCTATCTGATCTTAACAAATATGAACAGGCAGAAAAGTTTCTGCCTGTTTTTTTATGCCTGAAACTACGATATCACAATATAATATCCATAAAAGCCCCTTCTGCAGGAGGGGCTTTCCGATATATGTACAAAGCCTCTGAAAACAGGTCGAAATTGTGTCTAATAAATGCAATAAAAAATCACTGATAATTGCAAGAAAGCGAATTTTGACCTCTAATTATTGCAGTAATCGAAAAAATGGCAATGTCCGAAATACTCACAATATCTAAATATTACAATAAACAAGGTGTAATAAATGTAGTATCATATTTTTATACTGCAAAAATTAGTGAACAGGCGTAATAATTATATTGCAGAAATCAGTGAAACAGCAAAAATAGAACATATGTTTTGTATTTTTTGTAATTTCTGCGCCTGTTTAGGCGATATTTAGTGTTCTAAACAACAAATTTGCTGTTTTATAGGTAAAAATAGCCAAAAATCATTGACATCAGGGAAAATATAGGATATAATTAAGACACAAAAGGGAGAGGTACTTGACAATATCATGTTGGTGTTGTTTCTCCCGACGCTGCACTGCAATTGCCCCAAGCTTCGAGGGAACGCTTCCGCTTCGCTGTATGTAACAGTGATGGTTCCGGCAGATATCAGGGGCAGTTGTATTTTTTTAAAGAAACATATTGATACTACGGTCTGTTTGCGGGGTGATCAAAATGAAGAAAAATGATGTCTCTCAGAAAAGTGCTCATGACGGAGATGATTCGTCCGAAAAGATAATAAGAGCAGTAAGGTGGTCTGTTTTCGGGTTCGTTTGTGCGGTACTCCTGACAGGATACTTCTTTATGACCGACAATCCTTCTTCAAAAAGATATTTTGATACAAGCATGGATGTCATACTCGAAGATATCATATAGTATACCCCGTGAAAAGGAGAGTATATGACATACAGCTTTGGCGATGCAAAAATAGACTATACAGTAATGGGAAGCGGCACTCCCGTGCTTCTGATACACGGATGGGGCATGGACAAAAGGCTCATGACAAGCTGCTTCGAGTCAGTATTTGAAGAAATCGGCGGATTCAGACGGTTTTATATTGATCTTCCGGGCATGGGTGCCTCGGAGGCGGGAAGTATCACAACAACAGACGGCTTGCTTGAAGCTGTATGTGCATTTGCCGATGATATCATCGGTGAACCGTGCATCATAGCAGGAGAAAGCTTCGGGGGCCTTATCGCAAGAGGCTTTATAAAGGTCCGCAGAGAAATGACAAATGGCATGATACTTGTTTGTCCCTGCGTTATTCCCGGTGTCAGAGCGGGAAGAGTTGAACCTCTAAGGGTTATGGAACGTGACGATGAGTTTCTGTCAGGACTGACAAAAGAACAGTATGACAGCTTTACATATATGAATGTGATTCTGACAAAAGATGTATACGAGCGCTATATGAGAGATATACAGCCTGCCATAGATATACAGGACAGGCATTTTCTTGACGAAGTGCTTGTGGGCGGATTTTCATATGATGTTGATGATGTAGAAGAGCCGTATGAACAGCCGTGTCTTATTATCACAGGCAAGCAGGATACTGAGGTGGGATACAAGGATCAGTTTGATCTTATGAAAAACTTCAGCGCCTCGACCTATTGTGTATTGGACAGGGCAGGGCATAATCTGCAGATCGAGCAGCCGGGGATGTTCGGAGATATCGTAAAGAACTGGCTTTCGGACAATATGGAGAAATTCCGGGCCCCGGGCACGGATTATTAAAATCAGATTAGAATTATTAGAATATACTGTAATATATTGACAATATCGATCCTATCAAATAGAATATTTGATAGGATTTTTTATATTGGGGTGCTGCTATGTTCAGTATAACAGAAGGAAATATCAAACAGGGCTTTGATATGGATTATATCCGTTTCGGAAGCGGGAATAAGGCTTTGATACTCTTACGGGGCATTGAAGACGGACTGAAGAACGTTAAGGGTATGGGTATACCGTTTGCGGCAAGATTCAGAAAGCTCGCAAAAGATCATACGGTTTATGTCTTAGGCCGCAGGAATGATCTGCCAGAGGAGTATTCCACCCGTGATATGGCTGAGGATGTATACTCTGCCATGAAATATCTCAGGATAGAAAAGGCGGATGTGGTCGGAATATCTATGGGCGGCATGATCGCTCAGTATCTGGCTATAGATCATCCTGAATGTATAGATAAGCTGGTGCTTGCTGTGACCGCTTCATATAAGAATATGGCGATCGGTACGCTCAGCTGGCTTTCATATGCCGAAAATGGCGATTTTGCATCCGTAATAAGGGATGCTGTGAAGCTTACATATACAAAGGGGTATGTGCTGCGCAACAAGGTGAGGTTTGAGATGTATGCGGCGTACAGACCGAAGGATCCGCAGCGTTTCATAACCATGTGTCATGCATGCGCAGAGCATAACACATACGATATACTCGACAGGATAAAATGTCCCGTGCTTATCATAGGCGGCGGGAAGGATATGATCGTATCAGGGGATGCATCCCGTGAGATGCGCAGAAGAATACCGCACAGCAAGCTTATAATGTATAAGAATCTGGGACACGGTCTTTATGAGGAGGCACATGATTTTGCTGATGTAATAGCAGATTTTCTGATATGGGGTTAAGGTTATGAAAATGTCAAGGGGTAATAATACGGAGTATCACTATGAAAACCTGGACAGACAGAAGTATACACACTCGCTCGATAACGAACTTTTTGAAAGAATAATCGCTTTCTATGATAACAGCATAGAGAAATGAGGCAATATGGGACTTATCACAACCATGGTGAAAACATACAGGAGCGGAAGGCTGTCGGATGAAAAGCTGAGCGATCTGCAGAAAAAGCGCCTTGAAGAGCTTGTGAGCTATGCGCGGCAGAACAGCCCTTACTATAAGAAGCTGTATGCGGGGATAGGCGAGGATTATTCTCTTGAGGACCTGCCTGTTACCGATAAGCCCGGGATAATGGCGGCTTTTGACGATGTGCTC
>CACZPE010000407.1 GCA_902782875.1 uncultured Ruminococcus sp.
AAGTAGAACATGTATATGCCGTAGTTTATCTCCTTGCCGGTAAGCTCGCCCTTGAGCGTGCCGAACATGACGCCTGTCTTCTCGAAAAGCTCTGTGCAGCCGTGGATAAGCTCCCATGAGTATACCATCACAAGTCCTGATATCACAAAGTAGAGCGTGAGCACGATGGGCTGTATGCGTATCTGCAGTATGAAGTACATGGGTATCATGATGAGCGCCGACCAGTGGAAGCACGTCGCAAACAGCACCATGGCGAGAAATCTCAGGAAATCCTTTTTCTTCAGATACTCATAGGAATAGAGTACTATCACCGCAGCTGTGTACTGTCTTAAGAAGTTCATGGAGTAGAACATCATGCCGTACATCACAAATGCGGTGCCGCTGACCTCGGGGCGTGCGGAGTTGCGGTAGATCCATATGGATATCGCCACTGCATAGATAAGTGCTATTATGGCAAACATTATCCTGTAGTCATCGTATGCATCAGAGAGGATCTTGAGCGTAACGGTGTAGCCTTTCTCGTGTCGGTCGGTGCCGAATTCGCCCAGTTCCCTGGTTATGAGACCCTCAAATATGGTCCTGTACGCCTTGTAGTCAGTGCCGACGTTGTATCTGAGTGCAGACACCGTGAACATCAGCAGACCGAATATGGCGCAATAGGCGGCTCTGCCTGCCTTGCCGAGCTTTTCCCTGCAGAGTATCATGCCTGATATCAGCAGTATCGGCGGTAAAAGTATATATACCATAAAAGTAACCCCTTAAAAAATGCTATTCCTATCATAGCATTTTTTAAGGGATATGTCAAATATAAATTTATACAAAATCAAGTCTGCCTGTATATTTTTGTCTTAGGATATACCCTCAAGCAGGTCTTCTATGGAAAGGGGATTGTCGGAGTATGTGTGCAGTGTTATGCTCATACGGCCGTTTACGGTGACTATGCCGATGACATTTTTTGAATATGACACCACAGGCGGTATGAAGGATATATCCTCTACAGAAAAGCTGCCGTACTCACACGCGATATCGGGCACTGTCAGATTGGTGATGCTCAGATCCTTCTTTTTCCTGCCGTAGCCCATAAGCTCTGCTGCCGATGATGATGCGCCCGAGGTGAAAGCCCCCGCCGCCTGCATATTCACAGCGTCTGCGAGCGTACCGTCAAGTGCGCTCAGAAACTGCAGCATCAGCCACTTCTTCTTAGGGTCCGCAAGCTTTTCGTCTATCTGCGCCTGTATAGCCGCTGCGTTCTCCGCCAGGCTCTTTCTTCTGTCGTAACGCCGCTCTGCGGATATGCCTGAAGCCTGGTTGCCCATTGCGTGGTTTCCGTCCGCACGCACATCCACCGCATAGCCGATGCTCCTGCAGCCTGTGTTTTTCAGCATTACAGCGGAGATATACGAGGTGAACCTGATACCCGATTTTTTACAGAAGTCCAGTATCTTCCGCGTTGAATCCTCATCGAAGCATACCTCCTGCACCTTTGTGCGGTGGGTGCTCCAGAATTTATCATATGCGCGGTCGAGATCGTCAAAGCCGAACCTGCGGGGAGACTTTCTCCAGCTGCGGTTGAGATGTTCAGCCAGAGCGGAGTTTATGAACGACAGCCTGCTCTCCGCGGGCAGGTCAGCCGCATCGGTGCGCCGCATCTCGCGGTAGGTGAGCTTCTGTCCGTCCAGAGCCTGCATGAAGGTCTCGATGAAGTATAAGAGGGACTTTCCATCGCCGCCCAGATGGTGCATACAGAATATCACGGTAAAGCCGCTGTCGGTATGTGCGGTGCAGAATGCGCGCAGGAATTCGCCGTGCTCGGTCTCGAAGCGTGTGCGCTCCTCACGGGCAATGATCTCATCCTGCCCCTCGTCGGTGAAGACTATGCTCTGCGAAGGGTCAGAGCTTGTATAATATGCGTTCCCGTCGGTGCCTGTGACGATCTTTGTACCGAGTATCTCATGGGCGCTCACGGCCTTTTCAAAGGCGCGGCGTATCTGTTCATCGGATGCTCTGCCCTTGATCCGTGTGCGCATGACTATCATCATATTCACGTCAAAGAGATCGATGCGTTCAGTAGTGAGAAACTGTTTCATAGACGCACCTCTCAGGAGTTGAACTTCTTTCTGCCGCTGATACCCACGCTGACGTAGTTGCTGTCAGTGGTCCCGGGATCGGTGGAATAGGACTTATTGTAGCCCGAGGTGTGTACTGCCAGACCTCTGTCACCCGATATGTATACAAGGGTGTCATCGGTGGAGAGAGTGCAGTTGGGGTCGCCGAGAAGTGCGAGTATATCCTCGTCGGAGGTGTCGTACTTTATACCGCCCACGGATATATCAAGATCCTCCATGGACTGCGCATAGAAGCCGAGATATACCACAGAGCCCCTTGTAACCACTATATCGGCGATCCTTTTGTCTTTGTAGAAAAGGGCCTCGGAGTCGATATACTCCTTGATCTCGAAGTCTGAGGGCAGCTTCTTTTCGGAGAATGGAAATGCGGGGAACTCCACGCCGTCTACGATGATATCGCTGTGTATACCCTCCAGATCCGCCGATGTCTCGCCGTCCGTCATCTCCTGTATTTCCTTTTCAAGCAGGAATTTGTCCGACTTGTCGGAAAAGTCGCCGTAGATTATGTCGAAATGATCGACCACCTCTTTGTTTTTGTCATCAAGATAGCACCAGAATGTGGCTGTCATGTCATCATATCTGTAAAGGATGAAGCTCAGCATTTTCTCATCGGGCTTGCCGAAGCACTCCTCGAGCTCCTTTGTGGAGCCGTACTGATCAAATCCGCCGATGCTGTAGTATGAATGGCCGTAGAAGGCGAAGCTTTCTGTGGAGCCGTCCTCGTTCAGGGCTATGTAGCCTATCTCATCATTTCCGTAGTATATGGTGTAGAACTTGTATGCGGCGATATTCTCGCTTTCTTCCTCCTTGT
>CACZPE010000408.1 GCA_902782875.1 uncultured Ruminococcus sp.
ATGGAGCCGCCGCCGCCCGTGACGAGTACGGTCTTGCCGTTGATGAAGCGGTATACCTCTTCAAGGTCTGCCTTTATGGGATCTCTGCCGAGAAGATCCTCGACGGATACATCTCTCATCGACTTGACGCTTATCTCGCCCCTGACAAACTGATACAGACCGGGCAGCTGCTTGAGCTCACAGCCTGTCTCGTTGCATATGCTGAGTATATCTCGCTTGTCCTCTGCGGAGGCACTGGGTATCGCAAGGTATATCCTGTCGACCTTGTATTCCGCAGCCTTCTGCATTATCATTTCCCTGCCGCCGACAACGGGCACGCCGTCGATGTAGCGCGACCATTTATTGCTGTTGTCGTCGATTATGCATACTACCTTTTCGTTGCCGCCCATAGAACGGTTTATGTCACGCAGGATCATCTGACCTGCGGCACCTGCGCCTACGAGCATTATCCTGTCGTTGCTGCCCGTCTTGTTCCTGTTTCTGAGCAGAAGTATCAGTCTGTATGAGAAACGTATGCCGAGTACGAGCATGAACTGGAATATCGCGCCGAATACATAATAGGATATCGGCATACGACCGAAGCCCGCAGTGATCAATACGGTGTGGATTACCGCGGTAACGCCGGATGACGCTATTACTCTTATCAGCTCATTGTAGCTGGCAAAGCGCCATATACTGCGGTAGAGCTTGAGCACAAGGAATACCGCAAGGCATATCAGCGCATATACCGGGGCAAACTTCAGCCACGCAGTGAAGTATCTTGACTCTATACGCGAATAGCTGCAGTCAAACCTCAGCCACAGTGCAATTAAATATGAAACAGAAACAGCAAACATATCATAGACCATGAGAAGTATGGTTATGACCTGCCAGTGTTTTAATTTTTCCAGAATAGAAGAGTTTTTCTTCATAAGCAGACACTCCCGTTTGCAGAAGTGTTTGCTCCCCCCTTTTTCCACTTTAAAATGTGAGTGTTCGAATAAGGTAACTTCTCCTGAACATAAGTTATTTTAACATATTTTACGTATCTGTGTCAATAGCTGTCAAAACTTTTCCTATACAGCATTTTGAACTATCCTATATACCCAGAAGCTGTGCATTTTATTTCATTTGTACGACAGCGTCATGCAGCCCGCCTGTTCTGTCTGCTGTACCTATATCAGCCGGCAAATGAAAGGTACCGGGCTGCACACTAAACCATCCGATATGAAAAATCTGCGGGGTGGTTGTCGGTACTGCCGACTTCTATCTTAGTGCAAAACATCAGCAGGCATACTAAAGGTACCGGGCTGCACAACAAGCGTTCAACGATGAATAAATCTGCGAAGAGGCCGTCGGCACTGCCGACCATTGCATTTTTCATAGATATGTGCTATACTGTAATACATAAATACAGCAAGAAAGGACAACTGCCATGAAAATGCGTATGATAATAGACATAGACGATATCGACTATCCCGGACTGATAAGGCTGCTGCTGCCCCATGTAAAGAAATCGGATATTCCCCTGCCCGAGAAGGTCATCGATGCCGCAGCAACACCGGGCGTGCTTGAGAACTTCCTGAAATTCATCCCCCGCTCCACCCAGGATGAGATAGTCATGAAGCTTGTCAACAAGAACAACACCCGTATCATAAAGCGCGGAGAAGCGCTCGCAGAGCGTCTCGGTGTGAATATGGAGATATCGGATATAAAGCTCGGCATCAGAAAAGAGCCCGAAGAGGAACCCTCCGAAGAATAACATCTGTTCTTATCATAACACGGATAATAAAAGCACAGGGCACGAGCCCTGTGCTTATTCTTTACTTATCGGTCTTTTCGCAGTATACGATGCCCAGACCTACGGTGGACATATAGCATCTGCCGTATACATTCATATCCCCGGCGATGAACTGGCCGTTGCCCGTGCCGCCGAAGCTGTGCATATCGTCATTTACCCGCTCCCAGGTCTCTCCGCCGTTTTCGGACATATATATGCCCTCTGTCTCACTGTCCTTGGGAGTGCCCCATACATATATCACATAGGGATCGCCGTCATTCTTCGGTCTGCCTGTGCCGACAGCCTCACAGTACCTGAGCCCGGGCACGAGTGCCATGTTCTCGCCTGCATCCGATGTGGTCAGAAGCCCCATGCCCCCTGCGGGGATGTATACCTTTCCTTCATTGCCGGGTTCGAGGGCCAGACGCTTGTGTGAATCGGCCAGTTCGAATTTCTTCCTGAAGGTCTTTCCTTTGTCATGGCTCACATAAAACGAGCTGTTCGAGCAGCCGTATACTATGTCGCTGTTCACGGTATCCGCTGTGATGTATACGTTCTGACCGCCTATGATGCCCTGACACTGGTTCCACGTCTCTCCGCGGTCATCAGTCTGATATACGTATGTGCTGTTCTCGGGGCTCCACAAAACCGAGCTGCCGTCCGCAGTCAGCGCCAGTCTGCCTCTGAATAGCTTCTTGCCGCTCTCAGGGGAGTTGGTTATATCCGTCCAGGTCTTGCCGCCGTCTGTGGTATAGGTAAGCAGCATATTCGACTCATCGCCGCCGACCTTCACCCACATATCCTTATTCTGCGCCGCAACAGCTATGGATGATACAGAGCCTATCTGTCTGTTGTGACGTGCAGGGGACTGATTTATATCCTCGTGTACAAAGCCGTCATAATCCCCTACCGCACTTATCAGCGGATAGTCCTTGTAGGAGACGATATCAAGCGGTACAGTCTCCTCTATGCCCTTTGAGTCAAAATAGAACTCGGGAGTATCGCTCCATACATC
>CACZPE010000409.1 GCA_902782875.1 uncultured Ruminococcus sp.
GTATTTGCGGCTCGGGCAGGTAAAGCCTGCACCCTCTTCGCTGATTTGTTTTACGGAGATGGATGTATTTGTGGCTCGGGCAGGCTGAGCCTGCACCCTCTTCACTGGTTTGTTTTACGGAGATGGTTGTATTTGCGGCTCGGTAACTATTGTTTACATGAAAAAATCTGCACTAAATCGGGCAGGGTCTGCAGCATCGGCATCACGGAGCTTAACCGATGACCACTTCGATAAGGCATTTGAGCGTATGGACAAGGCTCTGTACCGTGCAAAATCCGACGGCCGGAACTGTGTGAGATATGAATAAAAAAGGCTGCTGCCGACACTTGACGTGTACGGCAGCAGCCTTTTTTACTGTTTTTGCTCAAGATCCTTTTCCGCCTTTGTTATCTGCAGATAATCGGGCAGAAGCAGGCCCGGAGCCACAGGTTCGTGTCTGAGCCCCGCAAAGCACAGGCTCACCGCACTTCTACCGTTGTGTGATGCGGGAGCAGGGTGCGCATTTTCGGGAAGAGATATCATCGCGTGATCGCCCACGCATATCACATTTTCGCCGAAGGCAGCGATCCTTGCGGAAAGCTCGTCCCCGTCAACTATCTCATCAGGGCTGAGCCTTTCGGCATATATGCCGTTCACCCTGAAGAAGGCTGCGTACATAAGCTTCTGTCTTGCGTGCATGAGAGCGCATACCGTACTGTCGGCACATACCACATTGTATGCAAGTGCTTCAAGAGCGGATACCCCCACGCATTTGCCGTCAAGGGCATAACCCATACCCTGCACAGCGGATATCCCTATCCTGAGCCCTGTGTAAGAACCGGGACCGCTTACCGCCGCGAATACATCCACATCCGCCAGCTTCTTTTCAGCGTCCGCGAGTACCTTTTCCGCCAGCGGCATGATCACCTGTGAATGTGTGTGCTCCGTAAGAAACGCACATTCCGACAGCACCTCCGTTTCGGTGCAGAGCGCGCATGCAGCCGTGGTACCGCATGTATCTATTCCGAGTATGAGCATAGTATCTTCCTTTCAGAGCCGTGTACTCCGCGGTGCGGTCACGGCTTTCTGTACAGATGCAGGCGGTAGATGTCGTCAAAGACTATGCCGCCGAAGCTTTCAACGGCATCATGTACTCCCGCAAAGAATCTGTCCTTTGCATTTTCGTTTATCATTATATGCGTGGAATGAGTCTTTATATATTCAATATATTCATCGGCGGTATAGCGCCTTTCGCCGTAGAATTCCGTCTCGCCGAGATACTCATATCCGTAGCCGCTGCCGTCAGCGTAGTCAAATTTCTGGGTATACGGACTGTCTGTTGCAAAGCAGTCGTCATAGATCTTCTGTATCGCGTCATAAAGCTGCGGGGAGCGTTTTCTGTAATCCTCATACATATAGAACATGGCGAGATATCCCCCGTTTTTCAGGATATCAAAGGTCTTGCTGTATGCGATATCCTGATCTATCCACTGGATAGTCGCCGCGGAGTATACCAGATCAAAGCTCAGGGGCGCGAAGGGGTATTTCTCAAAATCGCCGTTTATCAGCGTGAAATTCGGATATCCGCTGTATTTCTCACGCATCTTTTCCGCCAGGTTCTCACCGAGCTCTATAGCTGTATAGTCACAGCCCGTCTCAAGAGCAAAATCAGTCGCCTGCCCGGTGCCCGGACCTATCTCAAGGCATTTTTTATCCGCAGAGAGGGAGCATACCTTTACGATATGCTCAAAAAGCTCGCTGCTGTAGCGTGCCCTCCATCTGTCAAACCTTTCGGGTATCGTGTCGAATACGAGCCGTTTATCCATACCGTCCTCCGTTATATATCAATACCCTTTATCTCTATCGTCCTCATGTCGGGATCGTCCGCATCGGTGCGTATATCAACGGTGATATTCTCATCAAGCAGCCCCGCGGTGTTTTCCGACCATTCGGCGGCTATGACGGAGCGCTTTCCGATATAATCATAAAAACCCGTCGCTTCGAGAGCTTCGGGTGTTGTTATGCGGTACATATCAAAATGATAGAGCGTAAGCTCTTTTCCCTTATACTCATTGACGATAGCAAAGGTGGGGCTGCTCACGCAGTCGCCCGCTCCCATGCCCAGTGCAATGCCCCTGGTCATGGTAGTTTTTCCCGCACCGAGATCGCCTGTGTAGGCTATGATCTCGCCGCCCTTCATAAGGGCGCCGAGCCGCCTGCCCAGTTCTATGGTCTCCCCGGGAGAATGTGTCTGAAATATCATATCTTTATACCATCTAATTTCTTTATCTCGTCAATACCGAGCAGATCCCGCAGCAGTGCAGGGTCTGAATCCTCGTGCTTTTCACATGAGAGAGGTATCTTGTCCTGACAGACATTCACGTTCATGATCCTGAACTTCTCGCAGAAGAAGGATATGTCGTCATCCTCAAGCGAGCGCACCTTGTATCTCTTCTTATCGGAATACCCGTATTTCTCGGTGGAGATTATATCAAAGCCGAAAAGCGGTGTGCGCACTCCGAGAGCGCCTATCTCAAACTCGCTTACATTCTCGAATATTATCTCTGCCGTGATATGTACGGGGTCATGTGCATAAAGCGTCATCTTCACGAAGGGGACCTTTGCATTCTCGCTGCCGAAGCCTGCGTAGTAGCTGAAATCCCCGAATGCATCAAAGTCATACCAGTAGAAATCGTCGCTGACATCGGTTATCTGCTCGATACCGTATATCTCGCCGAATTTCTTCTTGAGGGCAGATTTCTCCTCCTTCATCGGCATAGGTTTTCTCATGCCGACTGCGAGCTTCTCAAAGCCCATGCCCTCATACCATTTTATCAGGCTGTCCTCGCAGAATATCTGTACATTGAGCTTGTACAGTCCTGTCTGACAGTGCTCGACTATCCTGCGCACGATCTCTGCGCCGATGCCGTGCTTGCGGTATTCGTTCCTGACGCAGATACCGCTCATTACAGCGGCGATAAGGCCGTCTGAAGCCACTCTGCCGAGGCCCACCAGCTTGTCGCCGTCATAGGCATAGACCGAATAGAAGCTCTCGTTTGCCTTGGCAATGTCCTCATCGGTATATCCGCTGAGCTGATACCACTCAAGGGCCTTGTAGAGCTCGATCGGATCATCGGGCTTTTTCAGCTCGGAAAGATATTCTATCTCCACAAAACCCCTCCTGTCTTTCATGCTCTGCAATAAACAAGTCTTCCCCTGCAGTTACCACAGCGCCGTTTATGGATAATATACAAAAATTCTATTTTAATTATATCACGTTTTAGGATAATATCAATAGGTGATATTTATTTTCGCCGCTTTTTACAACCACAGCGATGCAATATTGTCTATTTTGATGACAGACAACATATCCTCAGGCAGAGGAGATGTGACTGTTACGGGCTTTCCTGTCATTCTGTGAACAAAGGTAAGCTTTCGGCAGTGAAGCGCCTGACGTGACAGGGATCTGTCAGAGCCGTACATCGTATCCCCCGCAAGAGGATACCCCGAATAGGACATATGCACCCTTATCTGATGCGTCCTGCCCGTTGAGAGAAACATATCAGCCAGCGTGAAGCCGTTGTTATACGCAAGCGGCTTCACATCAGTCACAGCCGCCGCACCGTCTGTACCGGCCCTGCGTCTCATCAGCGAGCCGCTCTCCCTTGCTATGGGCATATCTATATGCATAGGGGCGTCTATATGACCGCAGCATATGGCGGTATATATCTTTTTCACATCCGTGACCGCAAAGGCGTGCTTTGCGACAAGCACCGCACCTGTGGTATCCCTGTCAAGGCGGTTTATCACATGATATCCGAAGTTTTGCGGCGATATGTTCTCGAGTGTATCCCCGCCGTGTCCCGCGGAGCGGTGTACAGGCAGAAAGGGCGGCTTGTCAAAGACGATATAATCCTCATCCTCATACAGTACCGGCACATACCTCTCACAGCGGCAGGCAGGGTTTGTCTCATCGGGGAACAGTACCGTTATGCACTGCCCCTCAGATACCGTCTGTGTGCATCTGCAGGGCACACCGCCCAGCATAATCCCATCGGGCAGCTTTTTGAGCTGTGACAGAAGTCTTGCCGAAACTCCCCTGCGCCTGAGAATATCTCCTGCTGTACCTCTTCTTTCTACAGGTACATCAAGCCGCCTTCTCATTTGATTCTTCCATTATCCTCCTGAGGTATACCGCATGGACTATATTTGTCAGCGGGAATACGAACATCATCGGGAACACAAGAAACGCCAGCAGGAACCAGGGAGTGCAGGAGAAGAACAGCTTCACCGAGAAGTTCAGCCTGTATCTTACTGCGCGTCTTGAACGGTTTATTATCTCACCCGGTGTCAGATCGGGATTGTCCGCGAATATATACGGCACGAACACAAGGTCCATACTGCTTACATAATATATCACAAGCAGTATGAAAACCGCAAAGGTCTCTATCGACTGCACCATTCTTGTATGCTCCGCTCCCATGCGTGAGCAGGCGAAAAACACCGCATATCCCAGAGTGCCGAGTATAAGGAGCCTTGTGAGCCTCCTGAGATCCGTCATGAATCTTACCTTCAGACAGCTCAGTATCATATGCCACGAGTCATAGCAGGCAAAGAGCGAGCTGAGCGGCATGACCGCGCCGCCCGAAAGATGCCAGTAGAACCAGCGTATACCGTATGCCAGCGGCACCGAGCCCAGATACACTATCAGATACAGAAGCACTGCTATGCCGAGATATGCAGGATCGAGCCGCGAAAGCCACGGCACGGCATAGTATGAATCATGCACGCCCATCGCCTGAGCCGCAAATATCAGAGCGGCATAGAAGAAAAACACCACTCCCGCCGCAAGCACCATGATAAAAGACATCTCAGGCCAGCATGATTTCATGCGTGTAAGAGTCTCAGACCTGATACTCCTGATCGTCATATCCCTCATAGTTTTCTTCATCGTCCTCACTGCCGATAAGCTCTCCGGAATCTGTATATCCGAAGGAGCCGAAATCGGGTACTTTTCCGAGTATTTCAAAGCAATAGCCCTGCTGCCACATCTGGGCGGTCACGAGCACCTCATAGCCGTGTCCCATGGGGCAGGCAAATTCCATGGGCTTGTACTTCGGCAGGCCGAAGCATGACATCATATTCATCAGTATCCCCGAATGTGTCATAACAGCCGCTTCGGTGATATCCTCCTGCATCATGTCAAGTATCACGGAATTGAGCGCGGTATAGCATCTTACCATCATATTGCGCAAGCTCTCGCCGTTGGGCGGGGGATTGTCAAGCCCACCCCTGAGCCATTTCTTGTATGAATCGAGTTTTGCCAGCTCCTCTGCGCTGCAGCCCTCGAATGCACCGAAATCCATCTCGGTCAGATCGTCTATCTCAACGAGCTCCCTGTCGGGAAAGAGTATCTCCGCAGACTGCACGGCCCTTTCAAGCGGACTTGTATATACCTTCTGCACCTTGGGATACTCATGAGTCTCATAAAGCTCGGCAAGCTCCCTTTTACCCTCCTCGGACAGCGGCAGGTCAGTCCTGCGTATATACAGCCCCTTGTCATTGGCATCGGTCCTGCCGTGCCTGAGTATGCTGATCCTGTAACCCTTCAAAGCTATTCTCCTTTATTATCGCGGAAACTGCGCTTCATCATGCGCCTGCTGTAGCATCTGTCGCATATATCGTAACGATAGTCCCAGGGCAGATGTCTGCCGCATGAACGGCATATCCTGCCGGTAAGCGCCTGTTCGCCGAGTATATTCATCGTGATGGCGGATATATCGGATTTCACCCTTATTATCTCGCGCTCCGAGCCGTCCTTCCAGAACTTGGTGGAAAAATGGAAGAGCAGATCGCACAGCTTATATGCGGTTTCAAGCTCGGCAAGACCGCTCTTCTCGGAATATATCGGCATGACATCCTCAAGATGCACCATGGCGTGACGTATCACGCTCTCTGAGAGCTCCTCCCAGAGTCTGTACACCTCGGGATTGCGCTCGTCTATCGGTATGGATATCAGCTCATATATCAGCCTCTTGTCAGAAGTGAGGCGTTCGAGCGTGCGGCAGAGCTTGAGCTCTGTCTTTATATTCGCCTTGGTATATCCGGTCTTGTCGTCTATGGAGTTCCATTTCTCGAGTATCTTCGACAGGCTCACGTCAAGGTCGAGCAAGGACTGGGGGAATGTTATTATCGCGTGGGATATATCCTCCACCTGTGTCTGCACACCTTCCGTGATAAGCTCGGGGGAATACAGCGCGGAATAGTATCCGCTGTCGAACATGCCGTATCTTCCTGCCCTGCCTGCTATCTGCTGTATCTCATCGGGGCGCAGCTCGCGTCTGTTCCTGCCGTCAAACTTGCTGTCCTCGACAAACACTATGCGGCGTATGGGCATATTAAGTCCCATTCCTATCGCATCTGTCGCCACTACCACATCGGTCTCGCCGGTGTTGAATTTTCTTGCTTCCTCATGTCTTACGTCATAGGGCAGTGCGCCGTATATTATGCTGCATCGTACTCCGTCGCGCTGCAGCTCGGCCGCAACTGCGTGTACATCGCGCCTTGTGAACACTATCAGCGCATCTCCCTCTCTAACATCATCGGGGAAGAGAGTGAAGCTGCCGTCAAATTCCAGCGGTGTCCTGCGCTCCGTGCGGTGTATCTCATAGGTATCGCCGCACTCGTTTATCAGCTGTATCAGTATATTCTCAGCATGTGGTGCAGCACATATGTATACCGTATCAGCGCAGGCTCCGAGCACTGCTCTTGTCCATGCACCGCCCCTGAATTCATCGCCTATCATCTGTGCCTCGTCTATGACCGCGACATCGTAATGCTTCGAGGTGTCGAGCATCTCTATCGTGGATGACTGTATATCCGCACAGGGTATGTATATGCATTCCTCTCCCGTGACAAGGTTGCACGCCCTGCCGCAGTAGTTGAGATTTTCAAACTGCTCATACGCCAGAAGTCTGAGCGGTGCGAGGTAAATTCCCTTTTCCGCCTTTTTCAGATTCTCTATCGCAAGATATGTCTTGCCCGAATTGGTAGGGCCCAGACACAGCACGAAATGCCTCTTCATGCGCCTTGCCTCGGGATAGAGCAGGGCATAGGAATCGGGTATGCTGTCAAGGATATCGCTTTTCAGGCGCAGATAGCTCTCCGCCGCGCGGCGTATCTCCTCTCCGCTCTCCGCAAAGAAGCGGTTGCGGCATATCATGTCTGTCAGCACGGGTACCGACATATGCTCCTTTATACTGTCGAGCACCTGCCATACGTACTGGCCTTCCTTTATCCTCTGCTTCGCAACGCCTCTGAATATCCACTCGTACTGCTTTCTGTCAAGCCCCGTCTCCCTGAGATATCCTTCGGTAAGGTCGTTTATTATCCTTTTGTGCAGATAGTCATGGCACAAAGGCAGACCGTTTACGAGCGGCCGCGAAAAGCCGCTCTCCTCATAGCAGTCTATGAATCTGTCTATCACATCGGCAGACAGCCTGTAATTGGTGCCGCCGATATTTATGGTCACCCTTGCTTTTTCAAAAGTATTTGCCGTAAGGTCCTCGCAGTGCTGCCTGTGCTTTTCGCAGCAGCTGCGGATATTTGCGGCAAAGTAGTGTTCCATATCTATCTCCGTGCGCTTCTGCGCAACGGCGGAATCGGTAACGGGGCTGTCGGACGCTATCAGCGCATCCACAGCCTCTTTGTTATCGTCATAGTACTTTCTCAGCCTTGCGATGCCCTCTTCGGAAACCAGCTCCCTGTAGGAGCTGCTTCTTTCAAGTGCGGCGGGCAGCCTTGAGGATATATCCCCGCCGTATCTGCGCTTGAGAGACAGCGCCACGGTCTTTTCTGCCTTTTTTCTTCTGACAGAAAGAAATTTTTCGAAATTGTCCATTATCACCAGTCGGAATGTATCATACTGTATCAGCGGCTTTTCAGATCAACGCATACAACTATCATATTGCCGCTTTTGTCATACATCTTTGAGGATATCGTCTTGCACTTCCTGCCTGTGGCATTTGATACATACCAGCCTGAAATGAAGGGATCCTCTATCCTTTCCTTTATTGCATAAAAATAATTTTTTATATCGTGATTAACGCCCTTTATGGCAGGGGTGCAGCCCTTCGGTATCTTTGTATCCTTTGCCATGACGGTGTCGGTTATCTGAAATCCCCTGCTGTCTATAAGAAAGGCGCATTCTATCTCATCATGCTCGCTGACATACTCCCGCAGCTCGCTGTCATAATCCGTGCCCTCCATGCATGAAAGGCGGTTGACAAGATCGTATATTATGCGCTTGTAGCTCTCAACGCGCATATTCGCGACGGTCTCGTTGTTCTTGGTGGAGATATTCAGCCGCCTTGCGGCATCCTCAACACGCAGCCTTGCCTCGTTGGAAAAGAGGTAGTTGAACTGCTCGGGTCTCTGGAAATAGAAGCCCTGGAAGTAGTCAACGCCCATAATCATACAGGTTATGACTTCATCCACGCGCTCTACGCCCTCTGCGACAGTCATGGCGCCTATCTTCTTCGCGGTGTTTATCACCGAGCGGAAGGCCTCCTGCCTGTATTTATCGGTATCTATCCCCGATACGACACTGCGGTCTATCTTGATTATATCGGGATTTATAAGCATAACGCGGTTTATCGTGTCGAGCCCCTCGTCTACATTGTCAAGGGCTATGAGCATACCCCTCGAACGGTAATGATCCGCAAACATCATAAGATCATACGGGTCCTTCATCACCGCAGAAAGCTCAAGAATTATATTCTGCGGTGATATCCTGTTGTCCGCCGCAGTCTTGAGTATATCATCGGTGCGCGCATGCTCGCTGTTTAGCAGCTCGGGCGCGCAGTTGAGGAAAAGCGCGGGAGCGCTGCCCTGTGCGGAGAAGGCTCTCATGGCCTTTTCCCTGCATATCCTGTCGAGCCTTGCAATGCATGAATTCTCTCTTGCATAGTCAAACAGCGGTATCGGCGGTATCAGCTCCTCGCCGGACACACCTCTTGACAAAGCCTCAAGACCTATATATTTCTGGGTATTCAGCGAATAGACAGGCTGAAATTCTGTTATTATATTCTCGTTCTCTATTATATCCCTGAGCTTTTCCGGAGCAAATTTCACGGACTATCTCCCCTGTCGGTATTTATTTGTGTTTCCTTCCGGTATTCATCGGGTCCTCTGTAGTCAGCTTCTCATTGTCAAGGAGTTTTGTCACGGTGGTATCCTGCCCCGCAAGCTTTATGCATATGCGGTTATACTGTCTGTACATGGCCTGCACGGCGTTCTCTATGAAGAAATAGTATGACAGATAGGCAAAGCAGAGTATCAGCAGCAGACCGTTTACTATCATGATAGCGGTGATGTTGCTCAGAAAATATATCACAAAGCCTATGAACATGAGTATGCAGCACATTATCGTCACCATAAGATGGATGAGCCTTTCGTGCTGAATGAACTGTATCTGCACCAGATGCTCCCTTCTGAGAGCTTCAAGATCGGTGCTGTCATCGCCGAGGGCTGCCTCGGTATTCTTCATATATGTCTTTATATATCCGCCCACACATACTCCCCCAATATACATATACTTTATCATAACATATTTTTGCGGATATTTCAAGAGATTTTTTAACATAAACACAGACAGTTTTTTACAAAGATGTATTTTACCGCAAAGGTTTCTTTTCCACGTACATCTTTTGCTATAGGTTTGGCTTATAGCGAACTATAAAAAAGCGGTATGTTTCATTTTTCCTATACCCCTTGAAAATGATATACCGTTGTGATATACTTTCAGACATAGAATAAATATCGGAAAGGACGATACATATGAAAATAGCAAAGACAGTATCCGATCTCGTCGGAAGGACACCGCTCATAGAGTTTGAGAACATAGAAAAAGAATTCGGCCTTGAGGCAAAGCTTGTCGGCAAGCTTGAGCTCTTCAACCCTGCAGGCAGCATCAAGGACAGAATCGCCAAGGCTATGATAGAGGATGCCGAGCAGAGAGGCGTACTGAAAAAGGGCAACACCATCATTGAGCCCACAAGCGGCAACACAGGCATAGGCCTTGCTTCCGTAGCAGCTGCAAAGGGCTACCGTCTTATCATAACCATGCCCGAGACGATGAGCATAGAGCGCAGGAACCTTATGAAGGCATACGGCGCAGAGCTCGTTCTCACCGAGGGCGCAAAAGGTATGAAGGGCGCAATAGCAAAGGCTGAGGAGCTGGCAAAGGAGATCGAGGGCAGCTTCATCCCCTCACAGTTCACCAACCCCGCAAACCCCCGCATACACGAAGCCACCACAGGCGTTGAGATATGGGATGATACCGACGGCACAGTTGATATATTCGTTGCAGGCGTCGGCACAGGCGGCACCCTGACAGGCGTCGGCAAATATCTCAAGAGCAGGAATCCCGATGTAAAGGTAGTAGCTGTAGAGCCCGCGGATTCCCCTGTTCTCTCCCAGGGCAGGGCAGGCGCTCACAAGATCCAGGGTATCGGCGCAGGCTTTGTGCCCGAGACTCTTGATACAAGCGTATACGATGAGATAATCACCGTTGCCAACGATGATGCATTCAATACAGGCAGACTCTCCGCAAGAAAGGAAGGCGTGCTCATAGGCATATCCTCCGGCGCTGCACTCTATGCGGCTATACAGCTTGCAAAGCGTCCCGAGAATAAGGGCAAGACGATAGTTGCGGTACTTCCCGACACAGGCGAGAGATACCTTTCCACACCGATGTTCAGCGAATGATCATACACAGGGCGGATATCCGCCCTGTTTTTTGTCACGCGGGACTGCTCAACCACTGGTTGAGCCGCACAGTGTTTTTCTATACGCGGTTTATTGACAAACAGCACTATGATATGATAATATAATGGTATATGTTTTAAGGAAAGGACTTTCCGCAAAAATGGATACTATTATAAAAAATGTACTTATATACACCGAAAACGGCAATATCCACGGGGATATATTCATAAAGGGCAATACCATCGCCGCAGTCGGGGATATACCCGATGACCTTGTGGCCGACAAAGTCATTGACGGCTCTTCAAAGCTTGCCATACCCGGTCTGATAAACTGCCACACACATTCATATATGTCCCTTTTCCGCAATATAGCGGACGATCTGACATTCGGCGACTGGCTCTTCGGCGCGATCATGCCAAAAGAGGACAGACTCACCTATGAAGATGCCGAAGCAGGCGCGATGCTCTCGTGTATGGAGATGATAAAGAGCGGTACCACCTGCTTTATGGATATGCACATGTTCCCGATGATATCCGCAGAGGCGGCTCATACTCTCGGTATGAGAGCGGTGATGACCAGAGGTCTCACAGGTGCAGACAGAAACGATGAGGGCGGCCAGCGCAGATACAACGAGCATATGGCAGAGCGGGAAAGATACGCGGATGACCCGAGGATATCCTTCAGACTCGCGCCCCATGCGATATACACCTGCGGCGATGACTATCTGAGATTTCTTATCGAAAAGGCTCACGAAACAGGACAGGGATTTCATATACACCTGTCCGAATCACGCACGGAGATCGAGAACTGCATGAAGGAGCACGGCTGTTCACCCGTGGAATATCTCGATTCCATCGGATTTTTCGATATACCCACCTGTGCTGCCCACTGTGTGCATCTTACTGACAGGGATATAGAGATACTGCGTGACAGGCACGTAAATGTGATACACAACCCGAGAAGCAACCTGAAGCTTGCAAACGGCATCGCACCCGTTGCAAAGATGATGAAAAGCGGTGTGAACGTGTGTCTCGGCACTGACAGCCAGGCATCGAACAACGATCTGAACATGTTTACCGAGATGGGCTTTGCCGCTCTGCTGCAGAAGGGTGTGACCGAGGATCCTGTTGTATGCTCCGCGCAGGAAACGGTGAGAATGGCCACGGCAAACGGTGCTGCAGCACTCGGCATAAACAGCGGAGTAATTGCCTGCGGAAAGCTGGCGGATATAGTTCTCCTCGATCTTTCCCAGACAGCATACTGCCCGAAGAACGATCTGAGAAGCGCCCTTGTATACTCCTCGGGCGGAATGAAGGCTGATACCGTGATAATAGACGGCGAAACTGTACTCGAACACGGCGTTCTTACAAATGCCGACGAAGAAAAGATATATCACGACGCTCAGAGAGCGGCGGACAAGTTTTGACACAACGGAGGTAAACCATGTCTGAAATAAGAGATATAAACCTGTATGAATCGGGCGAAAGAAAGATACAGTGGGTAAAGCAGAATATGCCCCTGCTCCGCTCGATAGAAAAGGAATTTTCGGGCTCAAAGCCCTTTGACGGCCTTAAAGTTGCCCTTTCGGTTCACCTTGAGGCAAAGACCGCATATCTGTGCAGGGTATTTGCCGCAGGCGGCGCGCAGATGTACGTGACAGGCTCAAACCCCCTGTCCACACAGGATGATATAGCCGCAGCCCTCGTACACGGCTCGGACGAGGCAAAGCCCATGGAGGTATTCGCATGGCACGGCGCTACCGATGAGGAATACCACAGACATATAAGCAGAGTTGTGGAGATCGGCCCCAATATAATAATAGATGACGGCGGAGATCTTGTAAATCTCATACATACCGAATACAGAGAGCTTATCCCGGGTGTGATCGGCGGCTGTGAAGAGACCACCACAGGCATAATAAGACTCATTGCGATGAACAGGGCCAATGAGCTCGAGTTCCCGATGGTACTTGTCAACAACGCCGACTGCAAGCATCTCTTCGACAACCGCTACGGCACAGGCCAGTCGGTATGGGACGGCATCAACCGCACCACAAACCTTATCGTTGCCGGCAAGAATGTAGTCGTTGCAGGCTACGGATGGTGCGGCAAGGGCGTTGCGATGCGTGCAAAGGGCCTCGGCGCCGAGGTCATCGTGACCGAGGTAGACCCGATAAAGGCAATGGAAGCTATTATGGACGGCTTCAAGGTAATGCCCATGACAGAGGCTGCTAAATACGGCGATTTCTTCGTCACCGTTACAGGCTGCGACGCTGTCATCACGGAGAAGTCCTTTGCCAATATGAAGGACGGCGCTATATGCTGCAACGCAGGACACTTTGACTGCGAGGTGGACGTGAAGTGGCTGCGTGAGAATGCTGTGCGCTCGTGGGAGGCAAGGAACAATATCCAGGGCTATGAGCTTTCCGACGGCAGAAGGATATATATCATAGCGGAGGGCAGGCTCGTGAACCTCGCTGCAGGCGACGGCCATCCCGCAGAGATCATGGATATGTCCTTTGCGGTGCAGGCTATGAGTGCGGCATATCTTGTGAAGAACAAGGGCAGGCTCACTGAAAAGATAATAGATGTACCCCGTGAGGTGGATCTTGAGATCGCATCAAGAAAGCTCGCGGCATGGGGCGTAGAGATAGATCATCTCACAAAGGAACAGGAAGAATACCTCAACAAGGGGCTCTGATATCACAGCAAAACGGCAGCGATGCCGTTTTTTGCTTATAGATTCTAGGGTTCAGGGTCTAGGGGATAGGGTTTAGTGCGTGCTTCGCCCGAAGTACTATACCCTGAACCCTATACCCTAAACCCTAAAAAAATACAATAAAAATATCCCGAGGATATACAAAGGACACATCGCTGTGTTATGATATCTGCAGAAAGAGAGGAAAACTATGAGTTACACGGCTTTGCTCGTTGAGGACGATGCACAGATAAGGGAGATCATATCGGACTATTTTACAGGGAAAGATATAAATATAGTCACTGCCGCCGACGGCGGAGAGGGACTCGATATGATACACGAGCGTGAATTTGACGTCATCATGCTCGATATTATGCTCCCGGGGGCTGACGGCTTTACACTGTGCAGAGAGATACGCAGGAAAAGCGATGTGCCCGTCCTGTTCCTTACTGCAAGAGGAAGCGATGAGGACATAATCCGCGGATATGACCTCGGCTGTGATGACTATATAGTAAAGCCTTTCTCTCTCGCCGCACTGTACGGCAAGCTTTCCGCCCTTATAAAGAGAGTGCAGAATGCCCCTGCGGACAAAAGACTGGTCTGCGGGAATATAACTCTCGACCCCGTGACCTTCACGGTGACGGCGGAGGGCAGCGAAATAGAGCTTCCCCCAAAGGAATACGCCCTGTTAAGATACCTTATGGAGCATACCAACTGGGTCATAGACCGCGACACGCTCCTTGACAGGATATGGGGCGAGGATTACTACGGCTCTGACAGAGTCGTGGACAACCACATCAAGAAGCTCAGAAAGGCGCTCGGCAGTGCAGGCGCACAGATAAAGACCGTCATAGGCGGCGGATACAAGATCACAGGATAGTGCGGGATGAAACCCTTTTCGGTATGGCCTTCCATGTCACCCGAAGGGAACATCCCCGCTCAGACGAGGTACAACTATGAAAAAGACAACAAAACAGGAAAAACAATTCAGGCTCGGAAGAAAAAGACAGAGCTTCGGCGACGTGTTCGCGGAAAAGTTTATTCCCGCAGTCGCTGTGGGAACGGCACTTTGCATCATAACGGGATTTATTCTGTATGAGCTGCTGATCGGTATTTATCAGGAGACCAATCTTGCGCATTTTCACATGCTTGTCAATTCGGTAAATCAGAATATGAACACCATGACTTATGAGGATAATGTACAGACCGACAGCTACAAAAATATGATGGCTTTTCAGCTCTATCTCTCGTCGGGTTACGGGACACAATCATGTGTGTATAAACTCTACCAGAAGGACAAGGAGGCAGTCCGCACCGAAAGAAGCGGTGTTGCCTTAGTGCATGGTGATAACGGCGATGTGCTCTGTTATGCAGATCTCTCCTGCTATACGGAGGCATATGAAAGAGTCTCAAAGTATAACAGCAAGGCGGGATTGTTCAGTGCAGATTCGTATATAATTACGGCGGACACTATATATGCGGATACAGAAAAGGGGATATTTGTACCCGGCAGGATGACTATCGAGCATTATTCCTATGACAGGTTCGGTACGCCTCCCGCAATAGAGACAGTTGAAGAATTTGACATCACTCCCGCAGACACCACGGGTCTTACAGAGTACCAGTACGGTCAGTTCACAGGCGGAACGGTATTCGGTGTTGAGGCAGACGACAATATTTTTGACATACTCGACAGACGGGACAGCGAGGAAAGCAAAAACGGCCTTATCAGCGCAGCAACCGTTAACACGATCTACTGGAACGATGCGCCCAACGCCTCTCAGGGCTGGTTCAAAAGCGACCTCTATGCTCCCGACGGCGTGCAGTACACCGTGACAGCCCTGTATAAAACCGATTGCTCACCCGTATTCACAAATATAATGATCCTTATCTGTGGAGTGGTACTGCTGATATGCATTGCAGCATCACTTATCAGGGCTGCGCATACATACAACGTGTACAAGGCTCACTATGCGATGGACGATTACCGCCGCGATATGACCAACACCCTCGCACACGACCTGAAAACTCCCCTTACTGCTATATCGGGCTGTGCGGAAATGCTGAACAACGACGCGGATACAGACAAGCAGAAAAAGTATTCCGAGATGATACTCTCAAATGTTGAGTATATGAACGGCATAATCAGCAATGTGCTCGAGCTTTCAAAGCTCGAGGGCGGCAGCGAGCCGAAGAAGGAACATATTGACGCAGCATCCCTGGCAAGGGAGGTAGTATCAAAGAACGCACCTCTTTCCGAAGATCGCGGCATATCCTTTACGGTGAGCGGCAGCGGAGAGATAAACGCAGACAGACAGCTTATGACACAAGTACTTGACAACCTTATATCCAACGCGGTCAAATTCTCCCCCGACAATTCCAAAGTAACAATAAAGGTCTCTGACAGCGAGCTTTCGGTATCAAATCCGTACAGCGCAAAGGGAGATATACAAGCAGAGAAGCTCTGGCAGCCCTTCGTAAAGGGCGACAGCTCAAGGAGCGGCCAGAACGGAAGCGGTCTGGGGCTGTATATAGTAAAGAACATATGTGACCGCCACGGCTTCGGATATTCGATAGACACCGAGGGAGGACGCTTCACAGTTAAAATAGCCTTCTGATAATTCTTCATCATAAACAGTCTCTGCCGCCAGGGATCCGGGATCTCTGACGGCGGAGACTAATGATTTAAGACCTGCATATAATACTGCTGCCGGTTACTGCAGAACATGGGAAGGACAACATAACTATACGGGGTTGCTTTATTGCGGCAGCCCCTTTCTGCGTCTTCGCAGAATGACTGTTTCACAGAGCCTGTAGAGCCCCCTGATTTGTACAATGCTACAAAATATCGGGGAATATGCGGATTTTGCAAAAAAATCTTGACAAACGGCTCAAAAAAAAGTATAATATTCGGGTGTGCAGAGCTTTACGGGGTAGTCTACCCTATCGGACGGCTCTGTTATCATATTTATTTTATGAAAGGAGATGCATCAATGCCTACGTTTAACCAGCTCGTGCGCAAGGGAAGAGACGTTATTGAGAAGAAGTCCACAGCTCCCGCACTTCAGAAGGGTTACAACTCCAAGAAGAAGGTCGCTATCGATCTCAGCTCACCTCAGAAGAGAGGCGTCTGCACCGCTGTAAGAACCGCTACCCCCAAGAAGCCTAACTCTGCTATGAGAAAGATCGCCAGAGTAAAGCTCACCAACGGCAACGAAGTTACAGCTTATATCCCCGGCATCGGCCACAACCTGCAGGAGCACTCTGTTGTTCTTATCAGAGGCGGTAGAGTAAAGGACCTCCCCGGTGTGCGTTATCACATCATCAGAGGTACACTCGATACCCAGGGTGTTGCCAAGAGAAACCAGGCCCGTTCCAAGTACGGTGCAAAGAGACCTAAGGCAGGCAAGTAATCACCCTGTGTTAAGTCACTAAACCACTGCGATAGTTAGAGATTAACGGTGAAAACACCTTTATATATAAGGGTCTGACCACTCTCACGTCGCACACTGCGCTTTTAAAAATGTGGAAACCGCGGATCAGTACTGATCACTGCGGTAAGCGAGTACCTATGAATTCATTATTATGAAGGAGGGAAGAATTGTGCCAAGAAGAGGTAAAATTGCAAAGAGAGAGGTTCTTGCAGACCCTGTTTACAATTCTGAGATCGTTACCCGTCTTATCAACAACATCATGCTTGACGGTAAGAAGGGTGTAGCACAGAAGATAGTTTACGGCGCATTCGACATCGTATCCGAGAAGACAGGTAAAGATGCGCTCGAGGCTTTCGATGAGGCTATGGAAAATATCATGCCTCTGCTCGAGGTCAAGGCTCGCCGTGTCGGCGGTGCTACCTACCAGGTTCCTATGGAGGTAAGACCCGAGAGAAAGCTCACTCTTGGTCTCAGGTGGCTCACCACCTATTCCAGAGCAAGAAACGAAAGAACCATGAAGGAAAGACTTGCAGCCGAGATCATGGATGCTATGAACGGCATCGGCGGCGCTTGCAAGAAGCGTGAAGATACACACAAGATGGCGGAAGCAAACAAGGCATTCGCACATTACAGATGGTAAGTTTCTTACTGGATCGGAGGAAAAGCTATGCCAAGAGATTGTTCACTTGAAAAAACAAGAAATATTGGTATCATGGCTCATATCGACGCAGGTAAGACCACTACTACCGAGCGTATCCTTTTCTACACCGGCGTTAACTACAAGATCGGTGAGACCCATGACGGTGCATCCACGATGGACTGGATGGAGCAGGAAAAGGAAAGAGGTATCACCATAACCTCCGCTGCTACCACAGCACACTGGGGCGACCACAGAATCAACATCATCGACACCCCGGGCCACGTTGACTTCACAGTTGAAGTTGAGCGTTCCCTTCGTGTTCTTGACGGTTCTGTAACAGTCCTCTGCGCAAAGGGCGGCGTTGAGCCTCAGACTGAAACCGTATGGCGTCAGGCTGATAAGTACCAGGTGCCCAGAATGGTATATGTAAACAAGATGGATATCATGGGTGCGAACTTCTACAGAGTTCTCGACATGATGCACGACCGTCTCAAGTGCAATGCCGTTCCCATTCAGCTGCCCATCGGCACTGAATCTGACTTCAAGGGCATCATCGACCTCGTAGAGATGAAGGCTGAGGTATACTACGATGACCTCGGCAAGGATATGAGAGACGAGCCTATCCCCGAGGATCTCCTCGAAAAGGCTCAGGAGTATCACGACAAGCTCATCGAGTCCGCTGTTGAGATGGACGATGAGATCATGGAAAGATACTTCGAGGATCCCGACAGCGTAACCAAGGAAGAGATCAAGGCCTGCATCAGAAAGGGCTGTGTAAACAACAAGCTCATACCTGTATGCTGCGGTACTTCCTACAGAAACAAGGGCGTTCAGAAGCTCCTCGACGCTATCGTGGACTATATGCCCTCTCCCCTCGACATTCCTCCTATCAAGGGCGTAAACCCTGATACAGGTGACGAGGAAGTGAGACCCACCGACGATAAGGCTCCCTTTGCGGCTCTTGCATTCAAGATCGCTACTGACCCCTTCGTTGGTAAGCTCTGCTACTTCAGAGTATATTCCGGTACTGTTGATGCAGGTGCTACCGTGCTCAACGCTACCAAGGACAATTCCGAAAGAATGGGACGTATCCTTCAGATGCATTCCAACCAGAGAAAGGATATCGACACCGTTTACTCCGGCGATATCGCTGCCTGTGTAGGTCTTAAGAATACTACCACAGGTGATACTCTCTGTGATCCCAAGCATCCTGTAATACTCGAATCCATGGAATTCCCCGAGCCTGTTATCCAGCTCGCTATCGAGCCCAAGAC
>CACZPE010000410.1 GCA_902782875.1 uncultured Ruminococcus sp.
CCGTTATCGTCATGCCGATCTTCGCACCGTTGATGTCAAGAAAAGTCTTTTCGCATATCTCAGTATTGTTTCTGTTTGTCAGTTCTCCCGATGACGGCGGAAGTATCAGTACTCCCGCCGCACCTATGATAAACGCTGCAGCTGCAGCCGCTATCATTTTGTTCCCCTTTTTGTTCATTTCGTTTTGCCCCGTTTGTTTGCGCGTTTTTTCTTACACGATCGTTACTTCTATATTTCCCGCATCACAGCGTACCTTCACCGGTACTCCGCCTGACGAGTTGGTGCCGCTGACCATAACGTCACCCACATCAGCTCTGGCGTCTACGCTGTATTTTCCGTTTGCAAGCTCTATCTCCGCATCGCCGTAGTTTATATCTATATCTGCTTCCTTGCTTATCTGAGCCGAGCGGAACGTGACATCACCGCTGTCCACATCAGCTTTGAGCTTGCTCATTCTGCAGTTCTCGAAAATGACATTACCTACATCACAGTCGAAATCCACATTTTTCATATTGCTGTCTGAAATCTCCACATTGTTGCCCGTCGAGCATTTTATTGTCGCAGAATCAGCAGTCAGATCATTGATATTGAGATTTCCGAGAGCGCTCTCTATACTGATCTCATCTGCATTGCATCTGTTTATATCTGTATCTCCGACGCTGTTTTCTATATGGATATTATCTGCATTTACACTTTCTATGTATATATTTCCGAGTGCGAGCTCCGCATTGATCTCTTTATATCTCTTTTCAGGCAGGCACAGGGTGAATACTATATCGTCATTGGCCTCCATATTGTCGAAATCGATAATCTGCAGAAAATCAGGATCATACTTTATGTTGAGCTCTCCCGAATCATCCACTTTAAGAGACTCACGCACAACATTTTCACACTTGAGTATCGTTCTGTTTTCAGAGCTTTCCGTTATTACCAGTCTGCCGGCATTGAGCTTGATATTCGCCTGGCTGAATTCGCTGCCGAGAGCGATATCAAAGGTCTCTGCATCTTCCTGAACGATTTCTCTTACGCCTGCCGAGCTCATCGCACCTGTAATAACAGTGCCTACAGTACCTGTCACAAACATCACTGCACCGATAACAAGAGCGGCTTTGTTGATCGTACTCTTTTTCGGCTGCCCGTAAAGTCCGTTATCCTGTCTCCTGGTACCGAAAAGGAAACGTGTGAATTTTCCGAGGATGCCTCCCGCACCGCCTGCAAGTGAGCGCAGCGTAGACATCACCATCGTGAAAAGGCCTGCCAGCAGCAGAGCTATCGAGAAAAACATCATTCCCGTCGGTACAGACGAAGGAAGATTCACAATACCGTTGATAATGACCGCCACTATACTTATGGGAAGCCCTATGGCAAGAGCGAACAGTACGATGAACAGCGTGATGATGAGTATATACACAGTCAGCCAGAACGGGAATGTGCATATAAGTGCCGCAACTCTGCCTGAGGTCATAGGTCTGTCCGCCTGTTCGCCGTAGCCCTGTCCTGCGTACTGCGGAGCGGTCCTCTGGTCGTAGTATCTCTGTCTTCTCTGGTCGTCCCATCCGCCGCTCTCTATTATCATCTGTGCAAGCTGCTCCGGGGGACCGAGCCTGTTCATCTGATCATCAGGATCCTCGGCATCTTCAATAAGCTCAGCGTAATAATTTGCAGCATTGACTACCTCTACAGCATCATAATCCGCCAGTGCCGACATGAGCCTTGTTCTGTATTCGTAAACGGTCATATCGCTGTCCCCTTTTCCTCTAAATAATGGCCTACCTGTTTTGAGAACGCTGTCCATTCCACACGGTAGTCATGCAGAAGATCCTTGCCGTCCTGTGTTATACGGTAATACCGTCTGTTGCGCCCCTGATAAGGCATATCGTATATTTCAAGCAGACCGCTTTTCTGAAGTCTCCTGAGTACGGGATATAGTGTTGATTCGCTTACGCTCATATGCTCCTGTATATCCTTTGTTATCTGATACCCGTAGGTATCTTCATTTTCGGTAACAGCAAGCACCATTGCATCGAGCAAAGCTGAACTTATCGGAAATACGCTCATCTTACAGCTCCTTTCACTCACTATAATATTATACGATGTATAATATCATTTGATAATATTATATGATATATAATATTATTTGTCAATATACTTTCTTCATTCTTTTCAGATTTGTATATATTGATATTTGGATGAGCTGTGCGCGTATCAGAAATATACACAATGCACAAATCCCCTTGTCCTTAAAGGATAAGGGGATAAATGTCATATTGATCCTAACACCAAACGAGCCTGAAGTATTATCAGTCATACATAGTCATAACACTGAAAAGATTTGCTGTATCCTCATAGGGATATGCATGCATCCAGCCGCTGGTACCGTCCTTTGCGGTGACATACACCCAGAGTGTCTTATAGTCTTCCTCCCAGTTCTCATAATCTGTGGGGGGAATGAAATGGCTGTCGCATACACGCATCTCGGCTGTGGGTACAGCAGGCTGAGCTGTCATGACAAAGCTTTCTGCGTCCTCAGAGGGGGTCTTATATACCGTAATATCCTTCTGAAGCATGCAGTCATCCCATCCATCGGCACCGCCCCAGTTGGACTTTATCTTATTCCATACAGCATCATAGCTGTCCTTGTTTTCTTTGCCGTAGGGGTATACCTCAATATTTGCCAGCTCGTCGATAACACCCTCTTCGCTTATGCAGTAGCGGGTATAACCGAACCATGTCTGATAGGAGAGTCTCGTTGCGGCGGTGATATATCCGCTGCCGTCTATTACCATGGGTCTGCCCCAGGTTATGTTCATATCCCCTATGCCGTAGCTCTTTTCATACTCCTCATGCTCTGCGTCGGGAGTGTCATAGCCTATGCTGCCGAGATATGTGAGTTTCTCGCCGTTATATCTTACAAAAACGGTCTCATAATCGTCTGTATACGTGAACGGACAGAACGCAAGCTCCTTGAAGCCGTCGCCCTCCATAATATCACATACATACACATATCCCGAAGGCATCGAAAAGCTGTACTCGCCAAAGATATCGAAATCTCCGTTAGACTCTGTAAGTATAGCCGCAGGCTCACCGTTGAGATACGGTATCACGGGAAGAAGCCCCGAATACTCATAATCGGTATACTCCTTAGCCTCATCACTGTCGTTGTTATGGGTGAAATTGAGCACCTCATCCACGCCGTCGCCGTCAAGATCAACGCTGATATCACCATCGGATATTTTGTACGCCACAACATTTGTGTACTTAGAAAGATCAGTATCCCATGAAAGAGATTCAAGATCAAATTCCTCTGCTGCCTTTTCTGTCTGAGCAGTTGTTTCTGATGTCTCTTCTGTTTCGGTTGCCTATGCTGCAGTTTCAGATGTTTCCGCAGCCTCTGTTACAGTCTCTTCTACAGCTTCAGTCTCGGCTTTTGTGGTTTCTTCAATGACCGCCTGTGCTGTGGTATTCTCTGTCTGAGCAGGCACATTCTGGGTGCAGCCTGTTGCAGCAGCGATGATACCCAGTGCTGCTATTATACCGGTATACTTTTTCATATTATCCTCCGCTAAAACAAGATATGTTGTCCTTTCCCCGACAACATATCTATTATATAACCATATTCAGCAATTTGTATGATTTTTAAGTGAAAATTCGGTAAAAATGCAAAAACCCCGTGTACATAAACAGCTACCCATATAGAAGTTATGCCCCTGAGCGCTTCAGAGTGCTCAGGGGCATTGTATTACCTGCTGCTTGGATAAATCAGAATC
>CACZPE010000411.1 GCA_902782875.1 uncultured Ruminococcus sp.
GATAGAGGAGCTGCTGAAAGTATACCAGGCGCAGATAGACGCGGGTGTACAGACAATTATGATAAGCCATTCCTCACTCAACGGCCTGAAGATGCACGAGAATAAGGAATATATCATGAAGCTCAAAAACGAGATGGGCTTCGGGGGCTTTATCGTCAGCGACTGGGGCGCAGTCGGAAATACCTCTGCTCCATCCTATAAGGAGCAGATCATCACAAGCGTCAATGCAGGCATCGATATGCTGATGGAAACTGACCGCTTTGATGAGGCAAGAGATATAATCATTGATGCGGTTGAATGCGGTGAGATCAGCGAAGAGCGTATCGACGATGCTGTTGTGCGTATAATCAGAGTCAAGAAAGAAGCGGGGCTTTTTGACGATCCCATGCTTGAAAATATAGAGACCAAACAGCAGGAAACAGGCTCACCCGAATACAGGGCAGTAGCCGAGAAGCTGGTAGAGGAAAGCCTTGTGCTTCTCAAAAACGATAAGGCTGTGCTCCCCTTCAGGGAGGGGACTAAGATATACATCACAGGCCCCGCAGCCGACAACGGACAGGCACAGTGCGGCGGCTGGACTGTGCTGTGGAACGGCGCTCCCACGGAGGATATTGCAGGAGTTACCACGATAAAGGAGGCCTTTGAAAGATATTCTGCGGACTACGGAATTGAGGTCATAACCGATGAAAGCAGAGCGGCAGAGGCGGATGCGGTGCTCCTCTGCGTGGGCGAGCAGGCATATGCCGAGTGGAACGGCGATACAACCGATCTTGCACTCTGCGGCTCTATGGGACTTGAAGGAAATGCCGATGCTATAACAAAGGCAAGAGACCTCGGAAAACCGACTGTTACCTGTATCATTGCAGGCAGGAACGTCATCCTCGACAAGAATGACTATGAGAGCTGGGACAGCGTGGTTATGTGCTATCTCCCCGGCTCGGAAGGCAAGGGTATATCCGATGGGCTCTGCGGCTGTGCTGACTTTACAGGAAAGCTGCCGTCTGACTGGTACGGCTCGATCGAACAGATAGGTACTGACGACCATTTCCTCGGGCGCGGCTACGGAGAGAGCTACGGTGAGGGCTTCACGCCCCGCACAGAGCCCACGGCAATTGCTGACTGACAATGATCCTTCATGATCTGTGTAAGGGGTGTGAGCGGTATGAAAAGAGAAATAAAGGGCAATGAGCTTTATGCAGGGGACTGGGTGTATAAGGCTCCGTCTGAGGATTTTAACAGCGACGGTATGAAGATCATTGCGGGTATGTATAATAACAGCGACAACGAATTCTATGAACTGGGCCTGGATCAGGATGGCATGCCGCATGAGCGGAAGAGCTGGACATATGGCATTGCGCTGCCGACCGACAAATTCTGGAAGGTAGTGAAACTGGATGATTTCATAGAAAAGCTGGAGGAATTCAGACTTGCTATCGCAGGAACTTCTCTTGAATGGGCAGCTGCTTATGATGAAGCAGTAAAAACAGCCTCGCTCTTTGAGGCGCGCAGGCTTACAAATCTTTTCGGAGGCAGCGACCCCATTACGGATAAGTATGTGATGTACGATATGACAAAGGGCGGTCCTGCCCCTGTCATCACAAAGGATAAAGCCGATGTGCTCAGGCTTGAAAAGTTTGTGTTCAACAAGCGTAAGAGCGGTAAATATGAGTTTGTGATGCAGATAGGCTGGCATGCAGGTTCACATTGGGACGGCGGCAGCAGATGCAGCAAGATACCCGAGGAATGGCTCTTGCTTACGTGGGGTGAGTTCCTTGATAAACTGTGCGAGGAAAACAAGGACAGGGATCTCTTCTACAGCAAAAATGAGTTTATGGCTTCGGACGGGCTGAAGGAATTCCTCGGGTTTGAGAGCTGATAGCAGTGATCAATACAGTCAAATGAAAGTTACCGAGCTGCAAATTTGACTAACCCCGATAAATAAGTCAGCGACATGGCTGTCGGCACTGCCGACTTTGTGTGGAATAACACAAGCAAATGAAAGTTACCGGGTGGCAAATTCGACTAACCCCGATAAATAAGTCAGCGACATGGCTGTCGGCACTGCCGACTTTTGCATATAATAACAGCAAGCAAATGAAAGTTACCGAGCCGCAAATACATATGTCCATATATAACAAATATGCGAACTGGGTGCAGGCTCAGCCTGCCTTGACATTTGGGGGAGTTTGTGATAGAATGAGCCTAATATAGTGGCAAACAGTACAGGCGGATTGTCGGTTACTCTAAATCATCGGAGGGGCTTATGTATCTTGATGTGACAGCATTGGCGGAGGAAGCCATGAAAAGTATAAATGACAAGCTGAAGAATATGAAAAAGCTCAATATAGCCGTTGTGGGTAAATCCGGCGTGGGCAAGAGCACTCTGATAAACAGCGTTTTCAGGGAAAATCTTGCAGAGGTCGGCGTGGGCAGACCTGTCACGCAGGAGATATGCAGGATAGAGAAAAAGGAATTCCCGCTGACCGTGTATGATACACCGGGCTTTGAGGTGGACAGCGACAGGCATATCCGCGTCAGGGACGGGCTGATAGATATAGTTAAGAAGAGCCTTGACAGCAAAAAGGCAGAGGACGATATGATCCACTGTATATGGTACTGTGTCAGCGGCCAGGGAGCGCGTTTTGAGGACAGCGAGGCGGAGTGGATACGTTCCTTCACCGAGGAGGCCCAGCTGTTCAGAGTGCCTGTGATAATAGTCATTACCCAGTCATTCCCGAAGGCAAAGGCAAGACAGCTCAAAAGCGAGATAGAAGCGCTCAATCTTGACGTGTGCAAAGTGGTGAATGTACTGGCACAGGATGTGTACGACGGCGAGGAGGACGAGCAGGAGCTGCTCTGTAAGGCATACGGCCTGGACGTGCTGATACAGCTGATGGAAGAGGTGCTCCCCGATGAGCTGATAGATACCCTGCAGAATGTGCAGAAGGCGGCCCTCAAGCAGAAGATCAAGCGTGCCCACGCTGTCGTGGCGGCAAGCACAGCAGCAGCCATGGGAGCAAGCGCCGTGCCCGCACCTGTTGTTGATGCGGCTATGATAGTGCCTGTGCAGATAAGTATGATAGCGGCGATAACAAGCCTGTTCGGACTGAAGGTCAGCAAGAGCGTTATAACGGCGTTCATATCATCGACGATAGGCACAACGCTCACTACAATAGGCGGCAGAGCTGCATTCGGCGCACTGGTGAAGCTCGTGCCCGGCGGAGGTACTGTTGCCGGAGCCGTGATGCAGGGCGCTACAGCGGGCGTGTTTACCACTGCGCTCGGTGAGGCGTATATACAGATAATGGTAGCCGTCGCCAAGGGCGAGATGACGGAGGAGGAGCTTGTCAGCGAAAAGGGCAA
>CACZPE010000412.1 GCA_902782875.1 uncultured Ruminococcus sp.
CGATCCTGATCCAGGGTTCCTGGGCAATCGGCCAGATCAACGGTTCCAACCCCGAGTTCGAGGCTAAGTGCGGCGTGTTCGCATTCCCCGGCGTTTCCAGAATAATAGCTAAGTCTGACTCTCTCTGCATGAGCTCCACCACCAAGTATCCCGAGGCTTCCGCAACTCTCATCAAGTACTTCACCGACGACACTGCTCAGAAGTACACTGCTGAAAAGGGCGGTAAGATCCCCGTAACAAAGGTACAGTATGACGTAAACGCAGCTCCCAAGCAGCTCGCATACGTTATGGATGTATTCGGCAACGCTAAGGGCACATTCGGCTTCTACAACGAGTCCATGCCCACTACCGAGACCGGTGCACACTTCGACGATACTATGGTATCCGTATTCCTCGGCGACATGACCCCTGCAGAAGCAGCTAAGGACATGGAGGAATACTACAAGACAGTAAGAAGCTGAGTTTTCTGACTATCTTAGTGTGATATAAGAATGGGGCGCCCCCCCGGCGCCCCTATTTTTATAGCAACTGACATCAGCGTCATATCTGCCGTGCCGGCACAGGCACGCAGCGATCGCATACTTTAGGGAATGATGGGGGCTCCTCCCCCATGAGTCAGGGGTATCTGCAAAATAGAGAGGAGAGGGTATAATGGATAAACTCCTGCGTAATAAACCGGCTATCATCATATTCATGGCACCGGCGTTTATACTGTTCACATTGGTGCTTTTTATACCGATATGCCAGTCCGTATACTACTCGTTCTGCGAGTATAAGGGCATCACGGCACCGGTATTCATAGGTCTTGAAAACTATAAGGCAATGCTCAAGGACAAGTCGCTTGCCTTTGCTATAAAGAACTCTTTGTTCTTCCTGATATTCTCATGTATATCACAGCTTATCGGCGGTCTGTTCCTTGCCGCTCTGCTGACCAACATCAAAAAGGGACGCAACTTCTTCAAGAATGTCATCTATCTTCCCTGCGTGCTTTCCTCTGCAGCCCTCGGTCTGCTGTGGATGTTCATATTCAGCCCCAAGCTCGGTATCAACCAGCTTATCGAGAAGTTCGGCGGCGAAGGCCCTCTCTGGCTGATGGATACAAAGGGATTCATCATACTCCCCATGTGGGTCATAGCCTTCGTTTCGCTGTGGCAGTACGTCGGACAGTCTATGATGCTCTATATGGCGCAGATATCCGGCATAAGCAAGTCGCTCTTTGAAGCGAGCTATATCGACGGCTGCACCAAGCCTCAGACCTTCATACACATCACTCTGCCGCTCATAAGACCTATGGTGGCAACTGCGATGTCGCTCAATGCGATAGGTTCGCTCAAGTTCTTCGATCTTATCTTCAATATGACCGAAGGCGGCCCCAACCACAGGACAGAGGTGCTTGCAACACATCTCTATCAGCAGGGCTTCAAATACTTCAAATACGGATATGCAAGTGCTATCGGTGTTCTGCTCCTTATCATGTGTCTTCTCGTGACACTCTTCATCAATAAGGTAGTCAAGACCGAACAGTACGAGATGTAAGGGGGGATCATATATGGCAAATGTTTCTGCTCTCAAGAAAACAGTCGGCATCGACGAGGACAGCAGCACAAAGAAGATCACTCCCGCACAGATAATCATATATGCATTCCTTGTGATCATGGCGATAATCTATCTTGCGCCGATGCTCTGGGTATTCAATGTGTCGTTCAAGACGAACAAGGAGATATTCTCCGCACCATTTGCGCTTCCGCAGAATGTGACATTTGATAACTACACCTTCGCATGGACAGCCGGCAAGCTCGGCATCGCCACGCTCAATTCCTTCATCGTCTGCGCCATCACGCTCGTACTGAGCATGATAATCGGCTCTATGGCGGCATTCGGCATAGCACGTCTGCGCTGGAAGTTCTCCAAGCTCGCACTGACCTACTTCCTCACGGGTATGATGATCCCCGTACACTGCGTGCTCATCCCTCTGTTCACAAGATTTGCGAAGATAGGTCTGTCCAACAATCTGTTCGGACTTATCCTGCCGTATCTGACCTTTGCGCTTCCCATCACGATATTCATTATGACGGGATTTTTCGAGAGTATGCCGAACGAACTGATAGAATGTGCCTGCATCGAGGGCGCCAACCTGTTCGATATATTCTTCAGGATATGTCTCCCACTCGGCAGAACAGGCCTTTTCGTAACGGGACTTATGACCTTCGTCGGCAACTGGAACGAGCTGCTCCTTGCGATGGTATTCATCTCCGACGACAACAAGAAGACACTGCCCGTATCGCTGTCAAAATTCGTAGGACCGTACAACACGAACTACTCCCAGATGTTTGCAGCGATCATCATAGCTATCATCCCGACTATCGTAGTATACTGCGCATTCTCCAACCAGATCGTAGACGGTCTGACTGCAGGCGCTGTAAAGGGCTGATTACAGACTGATATACAAAGGGACTGTTTTAAAACAGCCCCTTGTTTTTTATATTTAATGCATGGCAGATATGTTTTTTCATCTGATATATTGCACTTTGCCTGCCTGTTGTGATATAATGACATGGGGTGATGATATGAGAAAACCTATATATGAGATCA
>CACZPE010000413.1 GCA_902782875.1 uncultured Ruminococcus sp.
ATAAGGCTGTTTGTCAGCGACAGTATGTTCCCCGACACGATGTCTGAAGAGAGAAAAGAGCTTGAAAAGGCAATGATATTCAGAAACTACAGCAACAAGGTCACCGTAAATGAGATGATCACTGTCCCCGCCGCCTGTGATATGATAAACAGCGGTACAAAGCCCTCATGTCCTATGCTTATGTTTCTTACGAACGGTGAAGGAACTGATATGGATACCGAAAAATGGCAGGGATATACCAAAAGCTATACAGAGGGACTAAACGTTTCATACACAGAGTTTGACTGCGGCCACGGCAAGATAATAGAAAACTCGGATCAGATGGCAGAAGAGATAAGAGACTTTATAAACACACTTGATTAATAACAGACATCTTGTTATATGCTCTGTTCTAAGGGTATAATATCATCCTGAACAGCTCCGCTTTTTTAAAAGGGGCTTCTCAAAAACGGTCAGCCATGGTATACCTGACCGAAATGGTCAGAAGCTTGATTCATAGTTGTAATATCAGGGGAATATGGATGAATAAAGGGAAAATATCATGAAAAAAGCACTTAAAACCACAGGCAAGATAATCCTTGCGATACTGATCTTACTTATACTTTTTCTGACCGGGCTGTTTGTGTATAACAGGATCATGCTCGGGAAAGAGGCAGAGATCCTTTCACATCCGCCCGGTCAGATGGTTGAGATAGACGGACATTATATGTGTATCTATTCAGAAGGAGAGGGCGCACATACCATAGTGTTCCTTTCGGGCAGCGGCACACCGTCACCGATATACGATTTCAAGAGCCTTTACAGCAGGCTCACAGATGAGTACAGGATAGTGGTCATAGAGAAATTCGGTTACGGCTTCAGCGATGTGGTTGATACCGAAAGATCGTTTGATACTATGCTCAGACAGGACAGAGAAGCACTTTCAAAAGCAGGGATAGACGGTCCGTTTATACTCTGTCCCCATTCGATGTCGGGAATCGAGGCACTGCAGTGGGCTCAGGAATATCCCGATGAGGTAGAAGCAATTGTCGGACTTGATATGTGCGTGCCCGATGTATATGATGTTCTTGATCTGAAAGAGGCCGAGAAGACCGAATTTGTCAGCGGTATAGCCGTGAAGCTGGGTATCCTGCGCATAGTGAATGTGGAGGGTATGTTCCCTGCATTTGCATCAGGCGATCTTACCGATGAGGAAAAGGATATCTACAGGGCTATCATGTATGAAAAGACCTGCAATGAGGTCATCATCAACGAAAGTAAGACCATCCGTGATACCTGCGATAAGATAAGAAGCAGGGCAAAGCCCGACGTGCCGACACTGATGTTTATTTCCGACGGCACGGAACTGGATGTTGAAGGCTGGATAGATATAGAAAAGGCCTATACAGAGGGACTTACTGATGCTGAAACGGTAGAGCTCAGCTGCGGTCATTATGTACATAACGCAGAACAGGGAAAAATAGCGGAGAAGATGAAAGAATTCATCACAAAGCTTGATAAATAAGGGGCAGGAGACAATGAAAACGGGTATAAATCCTGAAGCGATAAGAAAGATAAAGAAAGTCATACGTATTTTTCTCATAGTTGTGTTTGGAATCACAGCAGCACTTCTGATCGTTGTTGCGGCTGCAAGAGGGATAAACTATGCAAACCACAGGGTAATCGGTGAGAATTCAAATGACAAGGGGATGTATGTTACTCTCGGCGGTATGGAACAATACGTGCATTTCCGCACGGCAGACACATCAAATCCTGTTATAGTATATCTTCACGGCGGACCGGGAAGCCCCGACAGCTTTGTGACATATCTTTTTGCAGACAAATTTGACGAGGATTATACCTTTGTATGCTGGGACCAGCGCGGTGCAGGACGCACCTATGAACACAACAAAAAGACCGATCCCGATAATGAAACGATAGGCTTCGACAGGGCGCTTGCCGATCTTGATGAGCTTGTGGATTTCGTATGTGACCGCTACGATCAGGACAAGGTGATAATAATGGGGCATTCCTACGGCACGATGCTGGGCTCGCGGTATGTTCTTGCACATCCCGAAAAGGTATCGCACTATATCGGTATAGGCCAGATGGTATATTTCCCCGACGGCGAAGACAGATCATATGAAGATGCACTGGCACAGGCAAAGGCAGCGGGAGATGATACTTCCGATATGGAAAAGGCCTGGGCGGAATACGCAAAGGACCCGAATAATTTCAGCGCTATGTTTTCTGTAAGAAACTTCACATCAAAATACCATAAAGCTCCGAAAGAGTCCGGCCAGATATGGATGGGAATGTCATCCCCCTATATGAACCTTGCCGACATGCGTTACTTTTTCCGTCTGGGTGATACGGATGGATTTATAAAATTGCAGCAAGGGCTTCTGGGATCGCTCGATGTGGATATGAACAGGTTCACGGAATATGAAGTGCCCGTTGATATCATCATGGGTGAATATGACTGGACATGCCCTGTGGTGTGTGCAGAGAAATACTGTGATAAGATAAACGCACCGTCAAAGGGCTTTCATATCATAGAGGGCTGCGGTCACAGTCCGCAGTATGACGATGTGGATGCCTTTGCACAGACTGTTAGAGAGATACTGAAATAAAAAAGAGAAACATATACAAAAGAGAAGCACTTCTTATTATAGCTATTACATCGACCTTTGTGATATCAGGTGTATTCCAGTTGAGAAAGGAATTCAGAGAAAACAAAGCCTCTGTGATCAAGGCAGAAAAGGCTATAGCATAAAATACGGGGCTGTCATAAGGCAGCCCCGTATTGTCATAACATACTATAAAAGCGGCATACCCGATGGTATGCCGCCTGATTTACAGATCAATGATATTGGTGATTATCCCCTTGGGAGTTACCTCAACTATGCCGTAAGAGGGCGCAGTGAAGTCTCTCGGCTGAGCGCAGCTGCCGGGATTGAAAAGATACATATTGCTGTCATATGTCTGAAGCCTACAGTGAGTATGACCGAACATAACAAGCTTGCAGTTGAAGCCTGCGGCTGTACGCCTTATGAAGTCAGTACCGTAATTCACTCTCAGCATATGGCCGTGAGCAGCATAGATGCTGACGTTTTCAACTCTTATGATATTGAACATCGGTGCAGTCACGCCATAGTCGCAGTTGCCTGCAACAGTGCGTATATCAAGCTTCGGATGTTTTTCTCTTATACTGTCAAGCTCCTTCAGTCCGTCTCCGAGGTGAACAAAAATATCGCCGATATCCTTGGTCTTCTCGAATATCTTGTTCACTGCATCAGATTTGCCGTGAGAATCGGCCATAACAATAATTTTCATACGATCACCAGAAAAATAAAACGGTATCCATCGGCATGAACCAAAGGATACCGTGAATAGACATATACCGCCTTGCCGCCATGTGGAAGTAGAAACCCGCATTCAGCAGGTGGGCAACAGCCCGGTGGTTTCACGCTCCCTGCATCCGTTGGTCCGCACATATAATGCGGCGGGAGGTCTGCAATCCGCCGTCGGAGACTGAATCCCTATTAAGAAGTGTTGGATCCGCATTAACCACACTTTATCGTGCAAGGCAGATTTTTATTGTAAAAATTATATCATAAATTCAATGAAAAATCAATGTCAAAATTAGCAGATAAAGCGGGGGCAAATTTGTATAATATTACCAATTATTCGTCTTCGCCCTCATAGTATTCCTGAAGTCTTTCAAGGAATATCTGGCCTATGCGCTCGTACTCATCATCATCATCTATGGTCACGAGAGATTCGTCACCGTTCTCATCCTCTTCCTTCTTGAGAACTA
>CACZPE010000414.1 GCA_902782875.1 uncultured Ruminococcus sp.
GATACCGAGTATGAGATACTCCAGGACTGGAGAAACTGGTCCGGCGTATACAACTCTCAGGAGTATATGGACAGCGTGGCACACAAGACATCCATTGCTACATCCTATTCCGAGACAGACCGTTCAGATGAGCTCAAGGTCATCTGGCAGCAGGTCGCTGACTGCGTAAAGACCTACACATGGCGTGCAGTATATGCAGGCTCTGATGAGGAATATCAGCAGATAATCGATGAGATGCTTGCCAAGATCAAGGAATACGATCCCAACGGCGAATGCCTCGAGTACTGCAATCAGGAAGCAGAAAAGAGACATTCTCTCGAGAAGCTCGTTACCGGCTGATAAACAAATAAATCACCGCAGTATTCTTTCAGGGATACTGCGGTATTCTTTATATGAAAACAAGCGGACATCATAACTGTCCGCTTATTTCTCTGCATATATTAGCTGCGTCCTTTTCGGTGCGCATAAGCATAAATATCGTATCATCGCCTGCGATAGTGCCCAGTGAGTTCTTTATGTCAAGAGCATCGATCTCGGCACAAACAGCATTCGCGGTGCCTGCCCTGCATTTTATCACCACGGTATTGAGTGCATGGTCAATGCCCGTCACGGATGATATAACGAGATAGGGGAGCTCGGTGTTTTTCTCAGGCAGTATGTATTTATCATCCTTTATGATACCGAGCTGTGTTATATCCCTTGAAAGAGTGGCCTGTGTAACATCGTGTCCCTTTTCGAGGAGCATCGTCCTGAGCTCATCCTGAGTCCTTATATCGTTATTTGTAATAAGTTCGACTATGGTTTCATGTCTTCTGGATTTCATATTATCACCGTTATTTTACAGGGTGCATGAGCTTGTTGTTGACTGCATTGAAGAATGAATTGCCCTCTATGTCTATCAGACGCAGACGCTTTTCCGAGCGGCGTATGATAAGCTTTTCGTCAGAAGCGAGCACACCGCAGTCGATGCCGTCTATGGTAAGTCTTATGCAGTCCGGCTCCCTTACACTGGCTGTTGCTTCAAGCGGCTTGTCGGGAGAAAAGATTATAGTCCTTGATGACAGGGAATGAGGGCATATAGGGGTCATCTGTATACATTCAAGGTCGGGGGCGAGTATCGGTCCGCCTGCCGAGAGTGCGTATGCAGTAGAGCCTGTGGGTGTTGAAAAAATAAGCCCGTCTGCGCGTACATCGCTTGCAAGAGCGCCGCAGGAGCGTATTTCATAGTCACAGAGCCTTCCCACGCAGGATATTACGACATCGTTGAGAGCGGTATATACAGAAGAGCCCGATGAAGAAATATGTTCGCATTCAAGTAGCATTCTGTCCTGAGCAGTGTAGTCACCGCTGATAAGCTTTGACAGCTTGTACAGACCGTCATTCTCGATCGACGCCATAAAGCCAAGTCTGCCAGTATTTATGCCGAGCAGGAGCTTGTTGTACTTCGATGCGTATGAGGATGCTTCGAGTATAGTGCCGTCGCCGCCTATGGCTATCATTATATCACATTTTGCGGCAGCCTCATCGGGCTCCATGAACGTGATATATCCGCAGGGCGGGAATTTGCCTTCAAGACGAGTATAGCTCAGAAGCTCAAATTTCATATTGTGCAGCATTGAGCACACCCTTGCCGTGGTGTCGAATGCATTTGACTTTGAAAAATTAGGATGTATGACAGCGATCATGATATCTCTCCCGTCATTTTTTTTGCATCTGTCTTATAAACCGCCATATATTGCGGATAACTATTATACCGAGGGCTATGAGCATGATGAAGAACATAACGAATACCACCAGAGAGATCATACCCACAGGGTCCTGAAGTCTCTTTGCATTGTCCGCACTGTCTGAATGAAATTCAAACACGGCGGTGGTTCCGTCAAGCTTCATTTTGTATATCTCTTCATTTGTCAATACGCTCTGGGCTGTATCGGTAACTCCGAGAATCTCTCCCGAAGCAGATACATAGGCAGCCCTGAAGCGTCCGAATTTCTTATAGAAGGCTGCGATATTCATCTCATCCTTGCCGCTGACAGGCAGTATGCTGAACATCTCCTCCGAGCCCATACCCGTTACAGATATTGAGGAGAAGTATCTGAAATGAGCGGAGAGGCTCATATACCCGTCCTCATTGTATGATACCACTGGGCTTGAGGCATCAATAACTATAGCTTTTGTATCAGTGCCGTCGGATACGGATATTGCAGCAGATTCATTGAAAGGGGTATAGTATTCGCTTTCGGGCGATATTTTACCGAGCAGGTCTATATATGCAGTGCCCGGAGGCATATCTGATGTATCGGCGTAGATATGTATGGAATCATTTGCGGGGGCTTCGGCATAAACTGTGTTTATACCTGCCGCAAGTGATATAACAAACACTATGACCGCAGCTATGATAGCTTTTTTCATGATGTCACTCCCTGGAAAGAAGCATCAGGAATTCCCTGTTGCCGTCACCGCCTGTGATCGGAGACGGTATGATACCTTCTACGGCAAAACCCGTTGCCTCTGCAAACGCACGCAGATCTTCCCTTACACTTTCCGTCACCTTGTCAGACTTTACTATACCGCCCTTTCCAAGAGCGGCCCTGCCGCATTCAAACTGCGGCTTTATCAGCACTACGGCATTTTTACCGCTGAGCAGCTCATATATTACAGGCAGTACCAGCTTCAGGGATATAAACGATACATCCGTGCCGATGAAATCAATATCCCTGTCAAAGTCAGAACGGGTGACACTGCGTATATTCATGCCCTCCATATTCCGCACCCTGCTGTCGCAGACAAGCTTCTGTGCAAGCTGTCCGTGTCCTACATCGAGAGCATAGACATATGAAGCGCCGTGCTGCAGCATACAGTCGGTAAAGCCGCCTGTGGAAGCGCCTATGTCGAGGCATACCATACCGTCAAGGTCAATGCCGAATGTCTTTATCGCGTGTTCAAGCTTGAGCCCTCCGCGGCCGACATATTTCAGATCGTCTTCAAAAACGATGTTTTCCTCACCCGTGACATCAAATGAGGGCTTGAAGACAGTCTTTCCGTCTATTATGACCCCTTTTTTGATCACGGCTTTGGCGGCTTCACGGCTCTTTATCCCATTTTGTGAAAGATAAACGTCAAGACGCATCGGTGAGCCTCCGTGCGATACTGTCTCTGTCAAGTCCGTTCTTTTCGAGCTGACGGGCTACGGTCGCCTGTGCTTCAAATCCCGAGCAGGCAGTGATATGCACAGTGCCCTTCCATCCGTCCGAATAAAGCTCCGAGGTAAGATGTTCGGCAAATCCGCCTGATCTCATGCCCTCTTCAAATATGAATATCTCCGAATATTCCTTACAGATATCGGTTATTTCCTTATCTATCGGGAATATTTTCAGCGGGCGCAGCACATCACATTTTATGCCGTTTTCCGTAACGGCTGCATAAAGCTCTGCACCTGCTCTGCCATAGCTTACCGCAAGGCGCTTTTTGCGCTTCTTAGGCACTTTGAGGTATACCATGCCGCTGTCGTCAGCGCTGACGGTCTTTGACTCCGCGCCCTTGGGATAGCGTACACAGGCAATGCCCTCTGTCTCATATATGGCGTCGGACAGTGCGCGTCTGAGTTCTGCATAGGTAGCAGGGGAGTATATCGTCACATTAGGTACTGATGACAGCATAGCCACGTCAAAAAGCCCCTGATGGGTCTCTCCGTCCTCACCGACAAAGCCTGCCCTGTCTATACCGAGTACTATATGATTCTTTGCTATCGCAGCATCGTGTATCAGCTGGTCGTAGGAACGCTGCAGAAAGCTGGAGTATACCGCAAATACGGGTATGCGTCCCTGGGTGGAAAGACCTGATGCGAATGTTACCGCATGTCCCTCTGCTATGCCTACATCGAAGAAACGGTCGGGATGTTCGCAGGCAAAATGGTTGAGCCCCGTGCCGTATTTCATAGCGGCGGTTATAGCGCATATATGGCTGTCATATGTGGCAAGCCCCGCCAGCTCTCTGCCGAATACGGATGAAAAGCAGTTGTCTGTTATGACTTCGGGATCGCTGTTCGGAAGCGCATCGGGACTGAGCCCGTGGAATGCCCCGGGATTCTGTTCGGCAGGGGAGTAGCCCTTGCCCTTCTTGGTCATTACATGGATAAGCACAGGCCGTCTGACGGACTTGGCAGCTTCCATATATTCGCTCATGGCGTGTATGTCATGACCGTCGACAGGGCCTAAGTATACAAAGCCCATATTCTCAAACATCGTCGAGGAGTCAAATCCGCCGTAACGGTATAAAAGATACCTTATGGTATCCTTGGTATTCATCATCAGCCCTGCGATAGGCTTGCCCACCACAGGAGTATTGTCAAGGATCTTCTCCACCTTGTTCTTGGTCATGATGTATTTGCGCTGACCTCTTATGGATGAGAGGTATTTTGCAAATGCTCCCACGTTTTTGGATATGGACATCTCATTGTCGTTGAGTATAACTATCAGATTGTCCATATTCTTTCCGGCATTGTTGAGGCCCTCATAGGCAAGTCCGCCTGTAAATGCGCCGTCGCCTATCACGGCTATGACATGGTGATCGTCGCCCGAGAGCTTCATTCCCTTTGCTATGCCGCAGGCTGCAGATATCGAGTTGCTGCTGTGTCCGGATACGAATATATCATGCTCGGATTCAGACGGCCTTGAAAAGCCTGAGAGACCGTTCTCCTTCCTGAGTGTGCCGAATCTGTCAGCTCTGCCCGTGAGCAGCTTGTGGGTATATGCCTGATGGCCCACGTCCCATACGATCTTGTCTTTCGGGGAATCAAACACCCTGTGCAGGGCTACGGTAAGCTCTACCGTACCAAGATTTGATGAAAGGTGTCCGCCGTTTTTACCCACTGTGCGGATGAGTATGCGCCTGATATCTTTGCACAGTGATCTGCACTGCTTGTCTGACAGCTTTTTCAGATCATCGGGAAGCTTCAGGTCTGAGAGCTTTATATCAGTCTTCATTGTATGACCTCGGTTTTTTCCAGATATTTTACGGGTACAGCCTTTGTGAGCCATACTCCGTTGACGGACAGGAAGAATTCATATCCGTCATTATGCATCTCTTTGCTGTTTACTTTGTATATAACGGGTCTGCCGTGTCTTTTTCCGACAGTTTCCGCTGTCTGTATATCGCCCGAAAGATGCACATACAGCCTTGATTTCGGGATAAGTCCCTGTGTATCTATAGAGGATACGTATTTTTCTCCCGTGCCGTGCCACAGCACATCGGGAGGAACGACCCGTTCAAGCTCTACGTCCACATTGACCGAGTGTCCCTGATTTGCCCGTATAAGCGTCTTATCCTCGTTAAATGAGTATCTCTGCTTGTTGTCGGTGGATACTATCTCTTCAAGCATCTGCATATCAAAGGGCATTTTCTCTGATATACCCTCTATAATCTCACCCACATCGGCCCAGCCGTGTTCATCAAGAGATATGCCGATCTCTTCGGGTTTGTGCCTGAGTATCAGGCTGAGGAATTTGCTTGTATCTGTAAGATTTTTCATTTCGTCTTTCAATTACATGCTCATAGGCATCAGAAATGCGAATATAACACCTATCACCGCGCCGCTTGCAACTTCAAAGGGGGTATGACCGAGATATTCCTTCATGAAGTTATAGTTGGTCTCTACCTTTTTGGATATGTGTCCTATAGGGTCCTTGGTACTCATAGCTGCCTTGATATCGTCAAAGTTTAAGAGAAACTGGTTTATCTTGTTTATTTCCTTTGCATGCTGACCTGCCGCACGTCTGACACCCATAGCGTCATACATCGTGATCAGCGAGAATATGCATACTATTGCAAAGGCAGTTGAAGATACGCCTTCCACACGCCCTACGGCTACGCTTGCAGAGCATACCATCGAGGAATGGGCACTCGGCCAGCCTCCTGCACCTGTGAGCCTCTCAAAGTTGAATTCCTTATACTTTATCAGATTGATAATGAATTTGATTATCTGTGACAGCCACCATGACAGTACAGCGGTTACGAGGATATAGTTATACATTCTTAGAGTCATACCTTTCGATAATTATTTTTTTCTTAAGAGAAGCTGCATTGTGAAGTCATACAGCTCCTTGCAGTCGGGCATGGACTTAGCGGCATAGAGAGCCTGTGCGGTATAGTACTTTGCAGCTTCATATGCCTCTTCAAGCCCGAATACCTCGGGATAGGTCGCTTTGTTCTGCTTTCTGTCACTGTTTATCGGTTTGCCGAGTGTTGCTTCATCTGAGGTGATATCGAGTATATCGTCTATTATCTGGTATGCAAGACCCAGGTTCTCGGCATACTCAAGTGCAAGGGTGTAATCCTCGCTTGCGCATATGCATCCCATCTTGCAGGCTGCCTTGATAAGCGCACCTGTTTTCATGCCGTACATCGCAAGCAGTTTTTCTTTTGAGAAAGCCTCGTTGTTTCGTATATCTATGGTCTGACCGCCTATCATGCCGTATATACCCGTGGCCTGAGTAAGCTCCTTTATCAGCTTTATCTTTTTGGTGTCATCGATATCCGCACCTGCTATCACGTCGAAGGCCAGGTTCTCCAGGGCATCGCCCGCAAGCAGTGCCACGTCCTCGCCGAATGCCTTGTGACAGGCAGGCTTTCCTCTGCGCACATCGTCATTGTCCATACACGGCAGATCGTCGTGTATGAGTGAGAATGTATGTATGATCTCCACTGCACATGCTGCTTCTATCGCACCTGTAGTAAAGCCCTTGTACATATCGTTTATCATAAGGGTCAGCACAGGGCGGATACGCTTGCCCCCCGCCATGAGAGAATAGCGCATTGCATCCGTGCATTCCTTCTGATACTGTGCATTTTCCAGTGTGTAGCGATCCATGATCGCGGTGAGTTTCTCATTGATCATTTCAATATATTCTTCTACCATCAGGTGTCACCTCCGTCTTCTGTGACAGTCAGCATTTCTTTCTGTGCCTTGTCGAGCATAGCACTGCAGTCTGCTATCATCTGAGTGCCTTCCTTATATAGTTTGACAGCCTTTTCAAGCGGCAGATCGCCGTCAGAGAGCTGTTTTATAATCTCATCGATCCTTTCCGCGGACTTTTCAAAATTCATGGCCTGTGTATCCTTTCTATGACAGCATCAGCAGAACCGTCCGAAAAAACGAGTCTTACCGTGTCGCCTTTATGTATCTCGCTGCTGCTTTTTACAGCGGTATTTTCATTATAAACTATGCTGTATCCACGTGACAGCACCCTGAGAGGACTGAGGCCTTCAAGAGCAGCTGCCTGTGTGATGAGTCTCTGTCTGCCGCAGCTTATGATATTTTCTGATGAGGATATGAGCTGCTTTTTTCTGTCATCCAGAGCGGATGACTTTTTGTCTATATATGCTTTCATGGCGTTATCCAGCGCAGCCTTTCCCGAGGATAAGTGCTCGGTAAATACCGCAAGCTTTGCTGCGGGATATATGGCCGTGAGTTTTTCAGAAAGAGTTCTGATGTATGTGCGCCTTTTGGTCATATATACTGCTGCCGCGCTGTCAAGGCTCTCGGCAAGGCTGTCAAGAGCTTTTTTCAGAGTATCGAGTTCGGGTACTGCCAGTTCTGCGGCAGCAGACGGCGTAGGAGCCCTGAGATCCGATACAAAGTCTATCACGGTAGTATCCGTTTCGTGCCCTACCGCTGATATTACGGGCGTATCCATAGCGTATACAGTTCTTGCTATGCTCTCGCTGTTGAATGCCATCAGATCCTCGGGAGAACCTCCGCCTCTGCCGCAGATTATGACATCGCAGCCGCCCTTGTCTGCTGCTCTGAGAGCATCGCACACCGACTGCGCCGCCTGTGCTCCCTGTACCAGACAGCTGTATACAACTACTTTGACGCAGGGACAGCGCCTGCCGATCACATTTATAATATCCTGCAGTGCGGCTCCGTCCCTGGCGGTGACAACACCTATCACGGAGGGTACGGGCGGTATGGGCTTCTTGTGTGCCGCGTCAAAAAGCCCCTCACTGCTCAGCTTTCTTTTCAGTTCCTCCACGGCAAGGTACATGGCACCCGTGCCGTCTGGCTGTATATCCGTGACGTACATCTGGTATACTCCGTCACGTTCAAAGACCTGTACGCTGCCCATGACTATTGCTTTCATGCCGTTTCTCGGCATGAATCCCAGTCTTGAGGCAAATGATGAGAACATCACGGCCTTTATCTGCGTCTCTTCATCCTTGAGTATAAAATAGAAATGTCCCGTCCGTGTGTGGTTGGTAAATCCCGATATCTCACCTGTGACGATGAGCCCTTTCAGGAGCTTGTCGTCCTTTATCTTGAAAGATATATATCTGTTGAGCTGTGTTACGGTTAGTATGCTCATATCTCACCTGTATGCATGAGCGCTGCGAATATAGCAGTGCCCGCTGCATTGTCCCTTGAATATGCAGGCTCGCTGAAATATACATTTCCGAGCTGTTTTAGTTTTTTCTGTATTATCATATCCGACATAACACCGCCTGCATATATCACAGGCAGATCACCGAATCTTTCCCGCGCCTTTTCCGTCATGGAGCGTACGGTTTCGTATACTGCGCTCAGTACAAAAAGAGCGGTGTTTTCTTTGCTCTCTCCCTGTGAGAGAAGCTTTGCTGTCATATTCTCAAAGCCCGAGAGACAGCAGTCTGAGCCCTTCATGACAGGGCGTGCCTTTATTGTTTTGTCTGCTTTTAGTGCCAGCTTTTCGAGGGCTATCCCGCACGGGAAATCAAGTCCGAGCATAAGTCCTGCCCTGTCTATCAGCTGTCCTGCCTTGAGATCGAGAGATGTGCCCGCTTCCTCTATCCGTATAAGCTTTTCTTTATCAGGGGTGCAGTACAGACAGTCTGTAGTGCCGCCGCTCACATGAAATGCAAGGAACGGTTCCTTCAGCATATCGGTCTTTCCTGCGGAATAAAGCGCTGCGAGTATATGCCCCGTCTGATGTGAGGTGCTGTATACAGGCACTTTCAGTATAGCAGCAAGCGACTCTGCAAGCCCCTCACCGCACAGAAAGCACGGCATATACGAGCCCTCAGCCTCACGGGGCTTTGTCGATACGCCTATTGCTCTGATCGCGGGCGTTTCGCCGTCAAAGAGAGCCTTTATCATCTCAGGCAGCTGCTTTGTGTGGTGGAATACCGCATCGCTCTGTCTGAGCCCGGCTTCTCCGCTCTTTACGGGAAGCAGCTTTGTCTTCATGAGGATTCTGTCTTCATAGAAAAGCGCAGCGGAAGTCGAGTAGTTGCTCGTATCAATGCCGAGATATGCGTTCATGCTTTCGGAGTAACGCTTTCACGCTTGTCTGCGGGGATCCTGTCGCTTCTTGCGAAGGCACCGAGCAGTCCGTTGACAAATTTCGTGTCGTTTTCGAGAGAGTATTTCTCCGAAAGAGATACGGCCTCACTTACTGCGATATTCACGGGAATATCGGTGTATATGCTTTCGTATACCGCTATCCTCATCACAGCAAGGCTCACCTTACCTATTCTGCTTACCGAGCGAGTAGTGCTGAACTGACCTATCACCTCATCAAGCTCGCTCTCGTTGTTGCATACGTTTATGAAGAGCTGCTGTGCTTCTTCGTTGAAATCATA